>JBCCUW010000545.1:0-2911 GCA_039196385.1 Pseudomonadota bacterium | reverse complement strand
TGGCGTTGGTGGGCACAGGCTGGCGGGATTTTTATGTCTGCTGCCAGGCATGATTATTGTATGCCTGATTGTAACCAAGCAAGCGTACGCAAGCAGCGGTGCCGGTAACTTCGCGTCTATCGATTTGCCTGTCCGTTGTGTTGCCTAAAAACAATCGATCTGGCGAGAGGAACCCTAATTGTTGCAGCCATCTTTTCTCAGTGATCTGAGTGATATCGTAGGTGATGACCGGCTGGTGCTGGACACCGGTCAATTGAAAACCGCGTCCCGCGACTGTTTTCATTTTTCCCCAATACTCATTCCGCAGCTGTCTGACAAGGCTGCAGACGTCATTGCCCGGCCTGAAAGCCAGGCACAGTTAATGCAGCTCATCGGTGCGGCGGTTAAACATCGGGTGCCGATTATTCCACGCGGTGCGGGCACAGGTAACTATGGTCAGGGTGTGCCGTTGCACGGCGGCTTGATGATTAACACCAAGGACCTTAATCGTATTGTCCATATTGATGAAGATTCTGCTCGAGTCGAGGCGGGCGTTGTACTCCAGGACATCGAGAAGCAGGCGGCAACGCTGGGTGCGGAGTTACGCATGTTTCCGAGCACCATGCCGACCTCCAGCACAGGAGGATTTATTACCGGCGGTTCAGGGGGCGTGGGTTCTATTGAATGGGGTATGCTGCGCGAGGCGGACAATGTCCGTCACGCCCGCATACTCACGATAGAAGAACAACCTCGCGTCATGGATCTACCGCGCAGCGAACTGGAGGGCGTACTGCACAATTGTGGCCTCACTTGTTTTGTGGCTGAGGTGACGCTGGCGCTGGCTCCAAAAACGGCCTGGCGGCAGTATGTGATTGCTTTTGATGACTTTTTTGCGGCGTTGCAGGCCGCACAGAGCGTGGCGCAGGACATATCTGTGCGAAAGCGCCTGGTCAGCGTATTTGAATGGCCGGTCCCGAGTTTTTTTGTTCCTCTGGTCAAAAAAGGCGCGTGTCCTGAGGGCGCCAGTGCGCTGTTTCTGTATACCGACCTGGCTGAGGAACCGGTGCGTGCAATGATGGCCCCTTTTGGCGGGGAGATCACCTTCCACGAACCACCGGGTAACGGTGTGAAGCGCGGTACCCAGATTTATGACTACACCTGGAACCACACGACCCAGTGGGCGATGAAAGCTGATTCAAACTACACCTATCTGCAGGACCGGTTTGAGCTCGAAAATCTTGCCGAACAGATTAAGGCGCGCAAAGCGATGTTTCCTGAAGTCCTGGGTCATGTCGAGTTCATCCATGCGGATGGCGAAATTGTGCCCGGTGGGCTGACTGTCGTGGATTATCAGGGTGAACAGCGTTTGCGGGATCTGATCGAGTATTGTGAAGCGCACAACATCAGGGTGTCCAATCCGCATACCTACTTTCTGGATGACGATACACGTTGGTATGGCGACGCCTTTTTACGCTGCAAGGCAGAGTGGGATCCATTGGGTTTGCTGAACCCCGGGCATTTACACAATCACGCTGCTGCGGTGGAATGAGCTGGTTGTTGACTAATGTCCGCGTGCCGAATGTGTCTGAACCCATGGATGCTCATCTGAGCGAGTCTGGTTTCCAGCTTGCGCCGCAGGGCACAAGCTCGCTGACCAAGGTTGCAAATACCTGGGATGTTGGCGGACGCCTGTTAGTCAGCAGCTTTGCGGAGCTGCACACGCATCTGGACAAAACCTATTCACCGGTGACAAACAAACAGGGCGGACTGCTGGGTGCGATAGAAGCTTATCACGGTGCTCCTTTGCGCTCAGACGCGGCACTGTATGCTGCAGCGGAAAAGGCATTGAAGCAGGCTTTACGGCACGGTACAACGCGGCTGCGAACGCATGTGAACATGAGTTCCGCTGAAGATCTGCAACGTTTTTCAGTTTTGCTGGAACTGCGCGACCGCTACCGCAAGGTTATGGATATTCAGTTTGTGGCCATGGGCCGGCTGGATGCGACTGGCAGTACTTTCATTCGCCAGGCCGTTGGATTGGGCGCGGACTTTGTCGGCGGTGCACCCGCGCTCGAGCCGGATCCAGCTTCGGCGATAAAGACGGCGCTTAAGCTTGGACAAGAACTGCAGGTTGGCCTTGACCTGCATATCGACGAATGCGAAGAGACTCATCCATGCACGCTGGAAATGCTGGCAGAAGCAGTGCTCAGCAGTGGTTTTACTTATCCCGTGGTTGCAGGACATTGTGCGTCTTTAGCCTATATGACCGTGGCGCATTTGCAGGAAGTGCTGGCCAAAGTCGCTGATGCCGGTTTACATATCGTGGGGCTGCCAATGTGCAATATGGTGCTGCTGGGTGGTGGCACGTCGCCATTGGTCCGCGCAACAGCGCCCGTAGCGGCAATCCAGTCGGCAGGTGTCAATGTGTGCATCGGCGCGGACAATGTACAAGATCCATTCAACCCTTACGGTGGTTACGCGCCGCTGCAAAATCTCCAGTTAAGCAACATCCTGCACCAGGTGACCAGGCAGCAGGATATTGAAGCATCGTTGGAACTCATCACCAGCAACGCAAGGCTGGCATTTACCAGCGACCCGAATGTTATTAGTGATTGGGTGCTGCTCGATAGTGACAATCTCGTGGACGCAATCTGCAGTGCCACGCGTTGTCTTGCCACGTTCCGTGGTGCAGAACGGGTGTACTTTCGTGAGGATGTTGAGCATTGGACGATTTAACCCACGTCACGGTACCTGGTGATCCTGCCTCGTTTACCTTCAATGCGGCAGAAACTGCCTTGTTGATGATCGATATGCAGGGCGACTTTCTCTGTCCTGGTGGTTTTGGCGAGATGCTCGGTAATGACGTATCACAATTGGCGCCAACAATAGATATTTGTGGAAAACTTTTGAAGCTCTGCCGCCAGATGGGCAT
>JBCCUW010000544.1:0-2924 GCA_039196385.1 Pseudomonadota bacterium | reverse complement strand
GTCAGTGATTTGAAATGGGGTTGCAAAAGTTTGTTCAAAACAGGGGCGGTTATCCTGAGACGGCACATTCACATGATTCGCTAGTAGCTGTGGATCGCTGATTTCTTCTGCGTTTTTCGAATCCAGGCTGAACACGATGCCGGCCTCGTCAAGACGCCGGCAGATTTCTGCAGCGCTGAAAACGGCCATAGCGTCTGCAATCATCTGGCGTGCGATAACCCGGTTTTGAACAAACTTTTGCAACCCCATTTCAAATCACTGACGAAACTCAGGTCACTGCGGGACCAGCACCCGAGGTGGGCGCCCACAGCACTGAAATTCTGCAGGAGTTTGGTTTCAGCGAAGCAGAAATAGAAGCACTCATCGAGCAGGGTATTACCGCGACGGAAAGGGTTTCCCGCCGCTGAGCGCTTTGTAACAAGCCATCAGTCTCTGGGCAGATCCCCCATTTCCCGGTTTTCGCTGGACACTTCCTGCAAGGTCATGTCATATATCTGCCAACCTGAATCAGGGGTATAGCGAACCTTGTCGAAATAAGTGCCGATAAACACGTAAACAGTGCGTTCCGGCCGGGCATGCCAGGCATTCAGGTAACTTTCCATGGTCGCTTCGCCTGCTTGCAGCCGCCCGTCAGCATCCCGCTGGACATTGCTGATCTCCACCAGCTGGGTGCCAATCAGATGTTGGGTGGCGTTGTACTGAGCAAGCGCGCCTGCCACCACCTCAGCCCATTTATCCGGCCCGGTCGCGGCAAAACCCTCACCTGTGCCCCCTGTCGTACGAATCTGCACATCTGCAGTGAATATGCGTTGATAGATCTGCAGGCCCAGGTCAAGATCCGCGCTCTGACCCGTGCCGATCAGGTCCGTGGCTTTGGCGTAGAGGCGCCGCAGATATTCAACGGCTAAAATCTGCTGCACCTGACCGCTATCACCGGGTTGTTCAATAGGCATGGTGGTTTCCCTCGTTCGTAAATTATTTCAACACACCGGCGTCAGCCAGTTGTGCGGCGTCCTGCGGACTCATATCAAGCCAGTCAGCCAGCACCGCGGCATTGTCTTCACCGAGTGTGTGCACCCTCTGATAATCATTACAGGGCATGGCGTCAAAATGTATGGGTAGCTTGTCAGCCCAAACCGGACCCACTTGCGGGTGTGACTCTGCCAGTTGCTCAACAAAAGGCCCTATTTGTAGTTGCAGATCACGTTCCATCAAGTCCGCACCATTCTGCACAACCCCCGCCGGCACCCCAGCCTCCTGCAGCAGCGCCATCAACACATAAGGTTCCTGGCCGGCACACCATTGCGCAATATGTGCATCTATACTCGCCTCAGCCTGTTGACGGCCAGCGGCGGTTGCCAACTGCTCCGCACTGCAGTCTGACGGCACACCAGTATGAGCAACCAGCGCCTGCCACTGCGCGTCGTTCATACAGGCAATGGCAATCCAGCGTTCTTCAGCCGTGGGCACCTCACCGGACGGGGCACAGCGATAGACGTTGTGCGGTACGGCCAGATCGTAGGGCAGCTTGTTGGCGGTGGCCCGCGCTTTGTTGCCGTTGGCAAAAAAGTCGAGCAATGACGGCCCGGCAAAATTGACGCCCACTTCAAACTGCGACACATCAACCCGCTGCCCGCGACCATTGCGGCGTCTGGCTGCCAGGGCGGCGAGTATGGCCACCGCACCATGTAAACCAGCCTGATGGTCATTGTACGAATAGCCGATACCGATATCTTCCCGGCCGGGAACCCCTGTAAGGTGAGTTAATCCCGCCAACGCATGAATAGTCGGCGCGTAAGTGACAAATTTTGACCAGGGCCCACCATCTCCCATGCCAGACATTTGCACGTAGATGACTCCCGGATTAACTGCAGATACTTCCTGGTACCCCACCCCCCAGCGATCCAGTACGCCAACGGAAAAGTTATCAATCACCACATCAGCCTGTTCGCAAAGCTGGCGGCACACCGCGCGCGCGTCCGTATTGCCCATGTCGAGCGCCAGTGCCCGCTTGTTGCGATTCCACATCAGATAATAGGGGCTGTCTGTGGCATTGGCGCCGGCGGCCCGGGATTCTGAATTAACCTTAACCACATCCGCACCCATATCGCCCAGTACCCGGGTGGCAAAAGGCCCCGCCAGAACGTGGGTAAAATCAAGCACTTTCAAACCATCCAGAGGCCGCGCACTCATACTGAATCTCCGGTTGTCGTATCTGCGGCGCTCTGCCAGCCAATGTCGTTCAGTACCTCCATGGAGTAATCGTCCAGTCCCCAGCCGGTTTCACTGAATTGGTAAGGCGCACCGGGTGCCTGAATCTCCTGGTTTCCAACCCGGTAAGGCACATACCAGCGCCGTGCGTCCAACTGCGGATTGTCAGCAACTTTTTCGATAGGCATCACCCAGCCATAAGGCGCATGACGATCCTGGGCGGCAAAAAACAGGGTCTCAACATCCTGCTGGGCCACCCACTGCGTGAGGATCTCCATCATGCGCAGAATCCAATCACGCATGTTTTCCGGTGCACTATATTTGGGATCAAGAAGATCATCGTGCACACCTTCTTCTATCAGCCAGGCTAGCTGCGCATCAAAATCAGGTGCGGGTGTGATCATGATGCTGCCGTTCTTCCCGTTCATCACCGTATACGCGTCAGACCAATGCAAAGCGCCGCGGCGCGGCAACACTTTGCCTTCCGGGCGCTGCAGCAAATCGCTGTAACAATAGAACATGAACACCTGCTCAAGACACGAGGCAATACACTCATGGACGGAAATTTCCGCTTTCTGTCCTGTGCCGCTGGCATCTGCTGAAAACAAAGCAGCCAACGCAGCAATGGCGACATAGACACCGGATACCATAAAGTTGAGCTCACCAAAGGTTTTCAGCGGCGGTGTATCAACATCACCCGTGGTGGCTACCGC
>JBCCUW010000543.1:0-2929 GCA_039196385.1 Pseudomonadota bacterium | reverse complement strand
GCGTTTTCTACTGGTCGTGGTATTACTCGTCACTAATCTGCTGAACACCATGTTTCTTGATCAGCAACAGGACACCGCCATGGCGCAACTGTCTGCTACCTCAAGTGATATCGAGCAACTCCAGCACAACTCCGCAGACAATCGACGCGCGGCAGAGTCCGAAGACTTTTTTGACCGCACCTCTGCACAGTTAAAAAATCTACTGGATAATTCCGCTCAGGCTCTGGATCTGCAGGACCAACTGGCGCAATTGCAGGCGCGGGTGGAAGACAGCGTGGAAGACATTATTCGGCTGATTGTCATCTTTCTGCTGCAGACACTGGTCCTGCCACTCGCCACAGTTTGGCTGTGCTGGCAGCTGTTCCGCGGTTTCTGGCGCCGAATCCGGCCAAAAACCAGCGTTTAATGCATCAACGGGCCAAATTTTATTAACAAAAACAGTCAGTAGCGCTTAGAATGCCGCCTTCGAAACCCCCGCACTAGCGGCACGGCAAACATGTCCCACAAAATTTTCATCGATGGTCAGGCTGGTACTACTGGACTTCAGATTACCCAGCGCCTGCAAGCGCACGCAGACGTTGAACTGCTGACCCTGGGTGACGCAGAACGTAAGGACCCCGAAGCGCGGCGTGCCTGTCTGCGCAACAGTGACGTGGCGGTCCTGTGTCTGCCGGACGACGCCGCGCGGGAAGCTGTGGCATTAGCCAACGGCGCCACTCGCGTGCTGGATGCAAGCACCGCTTACCGGACCGATCCCGACTGGGCTTATGGTGTCCCGGAGCTCTGCGACCAGCAGCGAGATGTCATCCGCAACAGTCAGTTTGTCAGCAATCCGGGTTGTTATCCGCAGGGATTTATCCTGCTGATCCGGCCACTGATTGAGGCCGGTCTGCTGGACGCAGAGTTACCTCTACGGTGCCATGCCTTATCAGGTTACTCCGGCGGGGGCCGCCAGATGATCGAAGCGCACGAAGCCGATATGTTGGATAAAAACGACCCTCTCCAGGCACAGGCTTATGCGTTGTCCCTGCAGCACAAACACGTACCGGAAATGCAGCTGTACTCAGGCACTGCGGTGCGCCCTTTGTTTGCACCGACCGTCGCTCACTACTATCAAGGTATGTTGGTCAGCATCAGCCTGTTCAGCAGCGAGTTAAACGGTTCAGCGGAACAACTGGCCACCTGTCTGCAAACTGCTTATGCGCAAGAAACATTTGTCCAGGTGCTGGATGCTGCCGAAGTGGAAAACGGCTTCCTGAATCCCGTGGCATGCAACGGCACTAACCTGATTCAGCTGATGGTGCTCGGCAACGCAGACCAGATCATGTTGACTGCCCGCTACGACAATCTGGGCAAAGGTGCGGCCGGCGCCGCAGTGCAGAATCTGAACCTCATGTTGGGCCTGCCTGAAGCACAGGGCTTGTGAGTAGACGCTGATGACCCAACCACTGCAGGATTATTCAACCACTGAGTTACGCAATCTGGAAGCCGAACTGGCCCGGGACTACGAGCTGGTGGGCGGCAATCGCATGGCTTTGGACCTGAGCCGCGGCAAACCCGCCCCGGATCAGCTGAGTCTCAGCGAACCCATGGACAACGCCATCCAAGGTGACTTTTTCGCTGCTGATGGCACCGATGTGCGTAACTACGGCAATTTGCGTGGATTGGCTGAAGCGCGCCAGTTGGGTGAAGAAATCATGCAGGTGCCTGCAGCGAATATCATCACCGCCGGCAATTCCAGTCTCAACCTCATGCATCTCGTGGTGTCGACTGCTTTGTCACACGGCTTATGGGGTGACCAGCGCCGCTGGTCCAACAGCAACCCGGTAAAAATCCTGACCCCGGTGCCGGGCTACGATCGCCACTTCACCTTGAGCGCAGCGTTAGGCATCGAAATGGTTAATGTCGCGATGCACGAAGACGGCCCCGACATGCAGCAGGCCCGGGAGCTGGCGGCGGCTGATCCAGCGATCAAAGGCATCTGGTGCGTGCCAAAATATGCCAACCCGACAGGCTGTATCTACAGTGATGAAGTTGTCGCTGACATGGCAGATCTGCCCACCGTAGCGGCGGCAGATGACTTTGTCGTATTGTGGGACAATGCTTATGCGGTGCATGACCTGAACTTTCCCTCTGCACCGCTCGCCTCTATTTTTGCCGCGAGCCAGGCACGCGAGACCGCCGACCATATTGTGCAGTTTGCTTCCACGTCCAAAATCACTTTCGCCGGCGGGGGCATCGCCTTTCTGGCGGCCAGCGATCTGGTGCTGACACAACTGGAAAAGCAGTTATCGTTTATGACCATCGGCGCAGACAAGGTCAATCAACTGCGCCACGCGCGTTTTCTGTGTGGTCGGGTCAGCGAGCACATGCAGAACCATGCAGCACTGTTGCGACCCAAATTCGAGCTCGTCTTGGCAACGCTGCAGACCCAGCTTGCGCCGCTGCAGATTGCCACATGGAGTGAGCCGGCCGGGGGTTATTTTGTGTCTCTGGATTTGCGGCCGGGACTGGCCCGTAAAGTAGTAGCTCTGGCGGGCCAGGTGGGCCTGACCCTGACTCCAGCCGGCGCAACGTTCCCACACGGCGAGGACCCGGAAGACAAGAACGTGCGCATCGCGCCAACATTCGCGACGTTGACTGAGCTGGAAGCCGCTATGCAAGTACTGACGCTATGTGTCAAGCTGGCGACTGTACGTCAGCAACTTAACAGCTGACTCGGTCAGCGTGACGCGAGTAAGTCTGCAACAACCATTCACCAGCTTGTTGGTTCTTGGTTAAAGAACCAAACTAAGCCTCAATTAGAGAATCAATAAAAGAAACCCAGCTTATGCAAGATTGGACGTTAGACGAATTTAATGTGCCTGAAGTCGAGGGCAAAGATCGCTTCCATGACTTTGCCCTACCGTTACCGATTATGCGGGCAATC
>JBCCUW010000542.1:0-2930 GCA_039196385.1 Pseudomonadota bacterium | reverse complement strand
CTGGATCGAAACGGTAATGGCTTAGTGGATGATGGTTCGGAACTGTTCAGGAGCGGAATACCACTGGCTCAGCGTAACAATGCTGAGGCGCGCAATGGGTATCAACTATTAGCTGAGTACGATCAGTCTGCTCTGGGAGGCAACGAAGATAATTCGATTACATCCGCAGATCAGATCTGGGATCGCTTGTTATTGTGGAATGATCAAAACGCGGATGGCATTTCAACTGAAAACGAAGTTACTCTGCTGAAGCGGAGGGGTTACACAGGCATGACAGCTGTGCCGTTAAGAATCGATCCAGGCATTGATGGCGCAAGCTACCCAACGCCGTTTTGGGGGTATGCGAGAAAGCAGGATGGAACTGCGCACACCACCGCGAGCCCAATTCTCGGGCCTGCAGGGTGATCAGGCAGGCATACTATTGCCTGAAAGTTACAGCAACAGCCGGTAAGGCGCTTCCAACAGCGCCTTGATCTCAGCCAGGAACGCCGCTGCCGGGGCGCCGTCCAGTACCCGGTGATCCCACGTCAGCGACAAGCGCATCACCTGTGTTTTCACAGGTCGGTCGCCCTCCCAGGCAATGTCATCGCGGATCCGGTTGACGCCAAGAATCCCCGCCTGGGGCGCATTGATAATGGGGGTGAATGAATCTACACCCATCATGCCCAGGGCGGAAACCGTAAAAGTGCCGCCCTGCAGGTCGTCAATCCCCAGGTTACCGTCGCGCGCTGCAGCGGCCAACCGGCTGCTTTCGCTGGCCAGGTCTTTGACGGAAATTCGATCAGCGTTTTTAATGACAGGGACAATCAAACCTTCATCCAGAGAAACTGCCATACCCACATGCACGTCACCGTGCAGGGTAATCTCGGTGTCTCCCCAGGAGGCGTTCATAATCGGGTGTTTAACCAGCGCGCGGGCGGCGGCGCGGATCACCAGATCGGTGTAAGACGGTCGCACACCTTCGTCCGCCCACTCTTCCACCAGCTGGTTGCGCAACTTAATGGTGTCGTCCATGTTGACGTCCATATCCATGGTCAGCTGCGCCATGGTGGTCAGGCTTTCATGCATCCGCTGGGCAATTGTTTTACGCATGCCGCGCACCGGTACGGAACCGGCGGGCGCGCTCGGTGCAGGCGCGGCCGCAGCCGGTGCTGGGGCCTGGTTGGCGGCACGCTCCACATCTTCTTTGGTAATCCGGCCACCAGGTCCGGTTCCGGTGATGGTGTTCAGATCCAGACCCAGCTCCCGGGCCAGCTTGCGCGCGATGGGTGAACTGGGTCCACCGGCACTGACGGGATTATCAGCGGCGGCCTGGACGTCGGCCTCGACAATACGGCCGTTAGGCCCACTACCCTGCAGGGTGGTGATATCGACACCAAGCTCACCTGCCAGGCGACGCGCTGCGGGAGAAGATAACAGTCGACCACCTTCGCCGGTGGCCGGACTGGCGGCAGCAATGGGCTGCGCTGCGGCTGCGACGGGCTCTGCAGCGACGGGAGCTGCTGATGCAGTGCTGCCGCCGCCTGCACCGCCCAGGTCGTCGGGAATTTCTTCGCCGTCAGCAAATATGTAACCCACGACATCGCCGGGTTCCATGGTGACCCCTTCCGCGACCAGGTGTTTGACTATGCCGCTGGCCTCAGCGTCAACATCGAGATTGACCTTTTCGGTTTCCAGTCGGTACAACATCTGTCCGGTTTCCACCCGGTCGCCGTCGGCGATATACCATTCGTCGACGACCCCCTCGGTCATGCTCATGCCTACTTTGACTAGATATATTTCGGTGGCCATGCTGATCTCTTATATGTGTTGTTGGGCATTCAGATGCACGTTTGGCTCGCTGGTTCAGCTGCCGTTGGCACTGGCTGGATAGATGAAACTGCCGCTGGCGGCAGCGCGTTGTAATACGGCTTGTACGTTGAGTACCCGTGGGCCTTTGCGCGTCAGCGTCAGCGTGGCGCTTTGACCAGGTTTCAGCGTACGTTCGCGTTCACCATCGAAGGCCAGGGTGCCCGGACCTTCGCAGCGTACGGTCTGATCGAGTGGCAGCGGTTGAAACGACTTTACGCCAACGGCTTCATAAAGCCCGGGTGCAATCGGGGCGTTAACAACCTGTCCGCCGGCACCAAATTCCAGCCACAGACCATGATCTGATCTGGCGTCCACGGGGTGCAGTAAACCGCCGATAGACGTAATGCCCACTGCTGCAGGTTCAGCCCGGGTCAGCAGCGCTGAGCTGAATTGCTGGGGTTTCAGAAGTGCTCGCGCGCCCACAAATTTTTCCTGCGTCAGCAGGGCATCGATCAGGGCAAAGTCGTCGCGTTCACCTTCGATGTTCACCGTGATGCACTTTTGCTGCAGAAAAAAGTCATCGCGGATCTTCTGGCTTGTGATCAGTCCAGCTGCTGCGCCGGCAACGGTAGCCTCGTAAAGATCGGGAAAAACGTTGTTGGTGCCGGTGCTGATGGGCAGCAGCGGAGCGTCTGGCCAGCCCAGGCAGAAAGCCCGGTTGGTACCGTCACCGCCAAGTGTGACCACCAGGTTGCAGCCTGCGTCGCGCATCGCCCGCGCTGCGGAGATTGTATCCAGCGCGGTACCCATCTGTGTGGATTCGACCGGTGTCGCGTCAAGTGTACCGCCAAATTCTTCGATGGCCTGGCTGATAATGCCGTGCGCGTCGTTGTGATACACAAAACTGTGGCAGCCGCCCGCGGTGGCGCCCACAAGCACACGCCGCACGATGGCGCGTTTTTCCTGGTTGTCGAATACCGATGCGCGAGCAACAAGCCGTCGCACGTCTTTGCCCGACGCCGGATTGGCCAGCAAACCTATTTTACCCATAACGCTCTACTCGTGCCGGCCTGAGTGCGGCCAGACGAGTTTAAACACCCAGTTGTTTGCGCGCTTCCGCAACAATGCGGTCGGCGTTT
>JBCCUW010000541.1:0-2934 GCA_039196385.1 Pseudomonadota bacterium | reverse complement strand
GGTCTGGTCCAACGATCGTTATTGTGCCCCGCTGCACCGCGTATTGGCCCACAACACCCAACCTCGCTACAGCCTGCCCTACTTCCTGAATCCCGCCTACACCTACCACTACGCCCCGCTGGAGAGTCCGCTCAAGCAACACGCAGACCGCTATCAGGCCATCAACTGGGGTGAGTTCCGATCTCGACGCAGCGCCGGGGACTACGCCGACGAAGGCACCGAAATTCAGATTTCGGACTACCGACTCACCGCATAAAGCTTGCAAACAGTCAGCTTAGACTGTTTCATATACATTCAGTATTCAGCGATATCACGGCCTTATGTCCAGACTCAAACACCCAATGAATGGCGCTATGTACACTGTGCTTGAAAATGGCCACGTGGCAGTTGAAAACAATGGCCTGCGCGGGGAATTTGACGCTGATGGACGGCATATCAGCGGCGAGCTGACGTACGCAGACCCGCACATGCTGGTATGGCTGGCGGGCCCACAACTCCCCGCTGACAGTGACAGCCACCGCAAACACCGCGGTTAGAACCAAACTCAAATCAGCCCATCGAGGCACCAGGAGGCAATATGGCCGAAGCCACATCCGATATTCGTTCAGCAGGCATCAGCTACCAGGAATTGATTGCCAATGACGCGGTCCCGCCACCCGCCGTGCTGACCTTGGAGAATCCATACCAGTCCACTCTGACTTCAGTGCCCGTGCACCGCTACACCACGCGCGAGTTTCACGATCTGGAAATGCAGAAAGTCTGGTCAAGGTGCTGGCAAATGGCCTGCCGCGAAGAAGAAATCCCCAACGCCGGCGATTACATTGTGTACGACATCGGGCGTTTTTCCATATTGGTCGTACGCACCAATGACGGTATCAAAGCCCATCACAACGTCTGCCGGCATCGCGGCCGGCGCCTGAAAGATTTTGACGGACACGCAGCTAACTTTATCTGTCCATTCCACGGGTTCAGCTGGAATCTCGATGGCAGCTCGCGCAGCGTCACCTCAGCCTGGGATTTCCCTCACGTCGACAAAAAGGACTTCACCCTGACCCCGGTTCAGGCTGATACCTGGGGCGGTTGGGTATTCATCAACATGGATATGAACGCGGAACCACTGGCGGATTTTCTGGGTGACTTGCCCGATCACTTTGCGCCCTGGCATCCGGAGGAACGCTACATCGAGGCCCACGTCGGCAAGGTCATGAAATGTAATTGGAAAGCCTGCCAGGAAGCTTTTATGGAAGCTTTCCACGTGGTCACCACACATCCTCAATTGCTGGCCGGAATTGGCGATGAAAACTCACAGTACGATGCCTGGGGCAACATGTCCCGCGCCATTACCCCCAATGCAACGCCCAGCCCCCACATCAAGTGGGCACCCACCGAACAGGATCTGTTAGAGGCGGTGTCAATGCGGGACCTTGACGATCCGGCTATGCCGGCGTTACCCGATGGATTACGTGCACGTGCCGCGATGGCAGCGGGCATGCGCCCGGCGATGCAGGAACTGCTGGGTGACGAGGTAACCATTTCGGATGCTGAGCTGTCCGACAGTATCTACTACACACTGTTTCCCAATTTCCATCCCTGGGGTGGGACCAATCGCATCGTCTATCGCTTTCGACCCTGGCAGGACCGGCACGATCGTTGTCTGATGGAGTGTTACTACATGAGCCCTTATCAAGGGGAACGGCCAGCTCCTGCACCTATGCATCTGCTCGACGAGGACCAGCCTTGGACTGATGCGCCCGAACTGGGCATGCTGGCTAAAGTATTTACCCAGGACACGTTTAACTTACCGCAGGTGCAATCAGGACTTGAAGCCGCTCAGTACGATGACGTGGTATTGGCCAACTACCAGGAAACGAAACTGCGTCATTTCCATGACCTGCTGGCCCAGTGGACCCAGGCCTGATACCTGAGGGGCAGACCCGGGCAACAAACGGAAGGGTGTTTTTAGATCGGCTGTAAACGAACCGGCAGTTCGATAAAGCCGTTCACAAAGTTGGACGGCACACGCACCGGGTCTCCGACCACTTCCACCATATGGAAGCGCTTCTGGATTTCCTCCCCGAGAATTCTCAGCTGCATTTCAGCCAGACGGTTGCCCATACAACGGTGAATGCCAAAGCCAAAAGACAGATGCTGACGGGCACGTTTACGGTCGATCAGAAATTCGTCGGGCCGCTCGATGGAGCGTTCGTCTCGATTGCCGGACAGGTACCACATCACCACTTTGTCACCCGCCTTAATCTGTTGCCCGCCTAAGACCGTGTCCTGAGTAGCCGTACGGCGCATATGGGCCAAAGGCGTTACCCAACGGATAATTTCCGAGACCATATTGGGGATCAGCGCTGGGTTGTTACGCAGCTTAGCATACTCGCCGGGGTTCTCGTTCAGCGCCAGTACGCCGCCGGAAATGGAATTACGTGTCGTGTCGTTGCCGCCGACAATCAGCAACACCAGGTTGCCCAGGAACTCCTGTGGGCTCATGTCTTTCGTGGACTCACCCCGAGTGAGCATGGAAATCAGGTCATTACCGCCTTCTTTACCTTCGCGCTCTTCCCACAAACGGGTGAAGTATGCGAGGCATTCATACAACTCTTCACGGCGTTGTTCTTCAGTTTCGACAATTCCGGTTTCTGGTCCGCCGGTGGCCACGTCTGACCAACGGGTGAGCATGTGCCGGTCTTCAAAAGGAAAGTCGAACAAAGTCGCCAACATCTGGGTGGTCAATTCGATGGAGACCCGGTCCACCCAATTGAAAGTTTCGCCGATGGGCAAACCATCCAGAATGGTCTGCACCCGAGTACGGATGGTCCCTTCCAGGTTTTTCAGATTAAAGGGCGCAACCACACCCTGCACGGTTTTGCGCTGTTCATCGTGTTTGGGTGGATCCATCGCGATGAACATCGGCAGTTCAAAGTCTTC
>JBCCUW010000540.1:0-2939 GCA_039196385.1 Pseudomonadota bacterium | reverse complement strand
CTGCCGGACCGTGTGTGTACCCGAAACTACCGCGGTCACACGCCGGTTACGTTGCTTACCCTCGGCCGTGACGTTGTCCGCAATCGGCTGCGTTTCGCCGAAGCCGGCTGAGCTTAAGCGACCTGCCGCAATACCGGCCCGATCAATCAGGTAGCGGTACACCGCAGATGCACGTCGCTCAGACAGCGCCAGATTATAAGCTGCCGAACCGTCACTGTCGGTATGCCCTTCGATCACGGCACTGGTATTCGGATACTGGCGCAAGAAATCTACCGCGCGGGTCAATTCCGGAATGTGATCGTCCCGAATATCCGCTTTGTCGGTATCGAACTCGATGCTCATATCAATGGTGACTTCTTCTTCCAGTTCGATATAGCAGCCGAACTCATCCACCAGCGCACCCGCTTCGGTGTCCGGGCATCGATCGCGACTGTCAGGTACGCCATCACCGTCACTGTCTGCCTCACCGGCGCAACCGCGTTCGTCAACAACTGCCCCAGGTGCAGAGTTAGGACACTGGTCTTCCGCATCGACGACGCCATCATTGTCACCGTCCAGCTGACAACCACTGGCGTCCACAATCCGGCCAGGCGGTGTGGTCGGACATCGATCGTCTTCGTTGGGTACGCCATCGCCATCAGCGTCGGCGGGTGCGCTTGGTCCGCTGCCTTCACCAATAAAGCCGGTGATACCCAGGAATGCAAACGGCTCCAGGCCACCAGCCTTGCGGCTGCTCACGCCCCGGACATCCGCACGCAGGGAAATGTTATTGGACAGCTCACGGAATACACCAACGCCCACGTTTAACTGACGGTCACTGGTATCATCACGCACGTCTTCAAAGTCGTATTCGGTAAATCCCCAGCCCGCCAGCACAAAGGGTTGCCATTTGCTGTCGGTTTCGAGTTTGTAGAGCAGGTCTATCCAGGCAATATCCGTGTCGTCCTCACCGGACCCGAAGACGTTGCTGAAATCCGATTCGACCCGGGCGCCCAGCAGCTCTACAGACCACCGTTCGGTGAAGCTGTAGCCGAGGATCAGACCGACGCCAACATCCAGATCATCATGCCCGACGCGCCGGGAATCCGGCCCTTCATGCGCAACCAGACCGGGTGAGATATAAAATTGCCCTTTCCTGGGATCATTCTGTTCCGCTACAGCTACCGAGCTGACCGAACAAAGCAGCACCCACATTGCCACCAGACGTCTCATATTCTACTCCTTAAGTAATTCGCGAAGCCTAAGGGATGGTACTAGCGAGACACAACAACAATTTAAAAGCGTTGTAAAAAATTTCACAAATCGGGAGTATTATGAACGCGCCTGGCGCACACTGCCGGGGCCGCGCGGGCGTAAGTCAACACAATAACGGCGCGCGCACGGTGGATGTCTGAAGGACATCAAAGATAGACAGACTAGATAAATAACAATAAGACAGACAAAAACAATACAAAGACAAGCGAGGAGCACATGGACGCTATTCCAGAAGAACTATCCGTCGACCGGATGCAAGGTTACGTCGACACCGCTATTGAGATGGCCATTCAATACGGACCACAACTGATTTTGGCCATTCTTGTCCTGATTATCGGCCTATGGGTTATTAACCGCGTGGTGCGACTGGTGGGCACCGGGCTGGAAAAGAGTGAAACCGACACCACGCTGGCCAAATTCCTGGGCAGTCTAACCTCCGTCATCTTAAAAGCGCTGCTGTTCATCAGTGTCGCCTCGATGGTTGGCATCGAAACCACCTCGTTCATTGCTATTCTCGGTGCCGCCGGCCTGGCTATTGGTCTGGCCCTGCAAGGCAGCCTGGCAAACTTTGCCGGGGGCGTTCTGGTGCTGCTGTTCCGCCCCTACAAGGTTGGCGATTTTGTTGACGCCCAGGGCGTTGCGGGTACTGTGGCTGAAATTCAGATTTTCAACACGGTGATCAAGACACCGGACAACAAACGCATCATTGTGCCCAATGGTGCAATCTCCAACGGCATCATTACCAATTTTTCAGCCGAGCCTACCCGGCGTGTCGATTTTGTTTTCGGTATTGGCTACAACGACGACATCGCCAAAGCTAAGGCAACCTTGTTGCGCATTTTTGGGGAAGACGATCGTATCCACAACGATCCCGAGCCTTTTGTTGTCGTTTCGGAACTGGCTGACAGCTCCGTCAATTTCACCTGTCGAGTGTGGGTTGATGCCGGCGACTACTGGGGCGTTTACTTCGACGCCATCGAAAAAGTGAAGCTGGTATTCGATAACGAAAACATCTCCATCCCCTACCCGCAAACCGACGTTCATCTGCACCAGGTCAGTTGAGTACCGCCCGGGCTGGTGGCCGCACCAGCCCGGATTGCAGAAAAATAAAGAGCACAAAAGAAAAACCGCCAGCCTGGAGAGAAAGCTGGCGGTTTTGGGGTTGCCTCTTGGACCTGTTAACCGCCCTGCCGGGGTGGTAGCGGGTGAGGCTGACTCAACAGTGGTCTAACAGTTCGTTATGCAGCCTGTCGGCTGTGTTTGAACCTGAACCGGCATTTACCGTGATACCGGGATAGTGTCCACTTGAGACGCTGACAATGTGGGTCTAAGGGGATAAATCACCGCACTGTCAGGTGTACACTTTGCCGTAAACAAGTTACAGGAGAATTTCGGCGCCCTGGAGTTTTGTGACAATTTGTTTCATGACCAAACAGATTGAACCAACAGATCGCGCCTTTTGAGAAATAGCAGTCAGCAATAAGCGTCAGAAATACAAGCTGAATTCCGCGCCACCTGCAGGACTATCCCCGACCTCAACCCGCCATCCATGCGCCTGGCAGAGCTGCTGCACAATGGCTAGCCCCAGGCCACTGCCACCCGTCGCCTGATTACGCGATGAATCCAGTCTGAAAAATGGCTGAAATACCGCTTCGCGATGATCTTCCGGAATGCCCTGGCCATTG
>JBCCUW010000539.1:0-2940 GCA_039196385.1 Pseudomonadota bacterium | reverse complement strand
TTCCGGTAGCTGCAGAACCTCGCGGAGATCGTAAGACTTTGAGTTCGACAGACAGCCATATAACAGGCCATTCGAAGACACAGTCTTACGATCTCCGCGAGGTTCTGCAGCTACCGGAACCCCTGGCACTAGCCAGGTTGCAAACACGCTTGCACAGCGCCTTACATGACAAACAGAACGTCAGCTTTCGTGGTGAAGTCACGGTGATGAAGTTCATCGGCGGCTGACGCAGCATCCAAGTTCTGCAGATCGAACTATACTCCGGCTAGAGTAAATCAAACTAGAGTACGGCATCTGGAGAAGCCATGGCGGTTCGGTATATTTGCACCCCTCTCAACAGGCTCGTCCTGGTCATTCTGCTGAGCAGCAGCTGGCTGCTCAGCGCGTGCGCGTGGGAAGATACGCTGCACCAGGTGAGCCAGACCCCGCGTTATGTGGGTTTGCAGGAGCACATTCGGGTTGTTCATCAACCGCGCTGGACGCTGCCACTGGGTACGCCGGTCGCTTTGCGCGCACACCCCAACGTCCCGGCCAGTTGGCACAGCGCAGCTGAACGGGGTCTGGCCAGGGTGTTTGACACGCAAGCGGCCGCTCAGATCGAACTCGCTGTGGACTGGCCAGCGGCATCTGCAGCTAGCGCATTGACCCGCGACGAG
Source organism: Pseudomonadota bacterium (assembly GCA_039196385.1). Lineage (GTDB taxonomy): Bacteria > Pseudomonadota > Gammaproteobacteria > Pseudomonadales > Azotimanducaceae > UBA4421. Next base: position 2,284 of record JBCCUW010000539.1, on the reverse strand, counting down.
GAAGTGAATGAGTCAAATGGCTGGCTGCACTCTACGGCAGCCTGGCTGACCCCGCGGGGCATGGCGCAAAGTGAACAGCTGTGGGTGGCCGTGCGCAGTTTGGATGGCCAGTATCAGGAGAAACTCGCCCTGCGGATTCAACCTCAGGTGTGGGGTGACCACTGGCATGCTGATCACGTCATCGAAGCCAGCTTTGCGCAGCTCGCGGAAACCCTCGCCGGTCGGTAAACTGTTGGGTATGACACAAGCTGATACGCTGTTCGAGCAGATTCTGCGCCTCAAAAACAGCGCTAAATACCCCCCTGTGCATCTTTGGGAGCCCGAGCACGAAGGCCAGATCGACATTCGTATTGACGCGGATGGCACCTGGTTTCATGAAGGGCGACCGTTCCGTCGACAACCGCTGGTTAAACTGTTTGCCGGTATCATGCGTCGCGAGGGTGATGCTTACTTTCTGGTCACTCCAGGGGAAAAACTGCGGATCACAGTGGCAGATGTACCTTTTATAGCGATCGATATGGAAGTACGGCATCGTCCTGCGGGCAGCGATTTACTGTTCACCACCAACGTCGAAGACTATGTGCTAGTGGATCAGGATCACCCCGTGCAGATGCGCAACGGCAGGCCCTATCTAACGGTGCGCGACGGCTTGGAGGCCAGACTCACCCGCAGCGTCTTCTATCGGTTGGTGGAAGAGGGCAGGGAGGAACAGCATACCCTGGCAGTCTATAGCCAGGGTACAAGATTCGAACTCGGCGCCACCCGCTGATAATGCGACTTTACATATTTCCGTAGTTCGGACCCCCGGTACCTTCCGGTACCACCCAGGTGATGTTCTGGGCGGGGTCTTTGATGTCGCAGGTTTTACAGTGCACGCAGTTCTGGCCGTTAATCTGGAAACGTTGCTGGCCGTTTTCTTCAACAATCTCATACACACCGGCAGGGCAATAGCGCTGGGCCGGCTCGTCATACGCCGGCAGGTTCTGCTGCAGGGGAATACTCGCGTCTGCCAACGTCAGATGACAGGGCTGGTCTTCTTCATGGTAAGTATTGGAAAGAAAGACTGACGACAACTTGTCAAACGACAGCACCCCATCGGGTTTGGGATAGTCTATTTTGTTGCTGCTTGCGGCGGGTTTCAGCGTGGCGTGGTCCGGGGTTTCGTCTTTGAGTGTCCAGGCCTGATCACCTTTAAAGAACTGGTCAACGTAAGCATGCGCAGAACCCATGAGCATTCCCAGTTTGTGCAAGCCAGGGCCCGCGTTGCGCGAGCGTTTCAGCTCATCGTACAACCAGGAATTCTCAAAGCGTTGCTGGTAACTGGCAGCTTCAGTGTATGAGTGTTCCGCAGCCAGTTCTTCAAACACGGCTTCAGCGGCTAACATACCGGATTTCATGGCGGTGTGGCTGCCTTTGATTTTCAGCGGGTTCAGAAATCCGGCGTCGTCACCCACCAGCATCCCGCCGGGTACCGTTAATTTGGGCAATGCCTGAAAACCGCCTTTGATGATCGCACGCGCGCCATAGGCAACACGTTCGCCCCCTTCCAGTACCCCTGCAATTTCCGGATGATGTTTCCAGCGTTGGAACTCGTCGAACGGCGACATATGCGGATTGCTATAGCTGAGATCAACAATGAGACCCAGAGAAATCTGATTGTCCGGCAGATGGTAAAGGAAGGTGCCACCGGTTGGGCCGCCAGGCATTAACCCCAACGGCCAGCCGATGCTGTGTACCACCTTACCCGGCTTATGTTTCTCAGGATCGACAGACCACAGTTCTTTCAAGCCGATGCCATAATGCTGAGTACCGGCATCTGCGTTCAGATCAAATTTTTCCATGAGTTGTTTGCCGAGGTGGCCGCGACAGCCTTCAGCGAAGATGGTGTATTTGGCGCGCAGTTCATACCCCGGCGCATACGTGGCCTTCTGCTCGCCGGCCTCGCTGATGCCCATGTCGCCAGTCGCAATTCCGCAGACGGCGCCATCTTCGTTGTACAGGACTTCTGCGGCTGCGAAACCTGGAAAAACGTTAACGCCCATCGCCTCTGCCTGTTCACCCAGCCAGCGGCAGAGGTTGCCCAGACTGATCGCGTAGTTGCCTTCATTATGGGCGTCTTTCGGTACAAACATGGGTGGCACGGCAATCCGGTTGGTGTCGTTGACCATCACGTAGATCAGGTCTTCCGTAACCGGATTGTCCAGCGGAGCACCTCGCTCAGCCCAATCGGGAAATAATTCGTTCAAGGCGGTGGGTTCAAATACTGCGCCGGAAAGGATATGCG
>JBCCUW010000538.1:0-2940 GCA_039196385.1 Pseudomonadota bacterium | reverse complement strand
GCGCAGGATGCCGCCCAGGATGGGTTGATTGAGATTATCGCCGGCTGCGATATGTGGAATCATGAAGCTACGGAAATACAGCAGGTAACTCAGCAGTAAATAGTCGACGTGGCTGCGGTGTGAAGGCACATACACCAGCGTATGAGTAGCGCTGATCGCTTCCAGGCGCTCCAGTCCGCGGGTGGTGATACCATCGTAGATCCGGGTCCAGAACCAGCGTAACAGGCGCGCCAGTACCCGTACGGTGGGGTGTGACATATCGGAGGCGATGGTTTGCGCGTATTTCAGCGCCAGCCGTTCCTGTTTCTTGCGTGTCGCGCCGTTGGCCACATTGGTGTCGATGCAGCTGCGCACGGCGCGGCTGCTGACCACCTGACTCAGTAGCGTGCGCCGATGGGAGTAATCCGGACCCAGTGCGGTCACTTTCTGCTGGCGTAGCCTTACCCGGAGCAGACGCGCGGTGCGGCGCACTGCGATGGCCGCTTCGGTGTCCGGATCGGCAACCTCCATCAGGGGTATCGCTCGCCCGATATGCACCACTATATTGCGCCGGTTGATAAATAGATTGAGCAGCCTTTTAAAGCGGCCTGTGACCGCCCAGTCTTCTGACGTGAGATTGCCGAACAAGGAGTCTTGACCACTTTTACCACGTCCCCAAAACACGGTGACGGGCATCAGCTGTATTGCCTGCTTGCTGGGCTCCGGAGCGTCAATCAGGCGCAGCAGGCGTGACGAGTGTGACTGCATCGTAATTCGCCCGGCTGCGCTGCGCAGTAACGGAAACATCCGTTGAGCTTCGTCATGGTCTCCAAGCGGCAGCCGCTGAAAAGGGGAGGTGATGGCGTGTTGTTCGCAAATCAGATCCAGCATCACCAGATCTGTGGTGGAACGATGATGGAGCACATAAACCAGCTCAGCATCGCCTACGGCGGCGGCGTTTTCCGCGCCCGTGAGTGTCGGGCGCGCAATCAGCTTGAGCAGAAAGCGACTGAACCGGTAGAACAGCGCTTTCATGTTCTGTTAGTCAAGACGCTCGCCGTCAAACAGCGCGTCGTAGTCAGGCGTAGTAGAACGGATTTCCACTTCCCAAATTGAGTCGTACTTACGTTGAGTTGCAGCGTCAGTATCTTCTTTTGTGCGCAGGACAGTCGGGCGCAGGAAAATCAGCAGATTGGTTTTATCACGTGTATTGCTGCGGGCCTTAAACAGATTGCCAAGCAGCGGAATGTCACCCAGCAGCGGCACTTTGGATCGATTCTCCTGAATGTCATCCTGGATTAAGCCCCCGAGCACAATAGTCTGTCGGTCTTCCGCCAGAATAGTGGTCTGGATCGAACGTTTTGAAGTGACCACATCTGCGAACGCTGAAGCGCCCACTGGAGAGGTAAGGACGTTACTGATTTCCTGGGCCACTTCCAGGCGTACTGAAGAGCCATCGTGAACGTGTGGCGTCACTGTCAATTCAAGACCAATGTCTTCGCGCTGCACAGTCGTGAATGGGTTGCTGGTGCCATCACCGTCGGTCGTGAACGAGCCGGTCCGAAAGGGGACTTCCTGGCCCACCAGAATACTCGCTTCTTGGTTATCCAGCGTCAGAATGCTGGGTGTCGACAGCAGGTTAGCGTCGCTGTTGGTTGCGATGGCGGAAATTACCGCACCGAATGAGATGCCATCGGTATCAATTTTGGCTGCCGCCAGAGTCGGGCTGGTAATGGCGCCAAGTCCACCGATAATGTCGACGGTTTCGTCTTCGGTCACCAGCCCGCCCAACAGGGCGTTCAGGGCGCTGTCCAGATTGGCGCCGGCGGGTAAGCCGGACGTGGACAATAAAGGCACACTGCTGCCGCCACCATCAGCGACCGCAACTTCAACCCCCACCGACTTAGCATCCTCAATGCTCAGCTCCACGATCGCCGCTTCGATCAGCACCTGTTCTTTGCGGACGTCCAGTTTTTTGATGACGTCCAGGATTTCTGTCATGGTGCCGGGATCTGCGCGTACAACAATGGCGTTGAGGGTTTCATCCGGCTGAATGGTGGTCTCCTGACGGGGCGCATCTTCACCGCTACTCTGCTGGCCAGTAATGATGCTGGACAGAATTGTTGCGACATTTACAGCATCAGCATGTTTTAACCGAATGACCTGTGTTGCATCCGTCGTAGTGGCGGGTTGATCAAGCTTGTCAACAATCTTCAACACTTCTGCGATTGGCCGGGGTTTGCCACGTAAGACCAGCGAATTGTTACGTTCGTTGGCAATAATCTGAATGCGCTGCGGACCTTTTGCGCCGCGCCCGATCTGATCGGGGGCAACTTTTTCCAAAATACCGACAACCGTGCCTACCCAGGCATCTTTGAGGGGCACCATCACCACTTCTTCTTCGTCGGAGACGTCAATGTTGGCAATAATCTGTTTCAGGCGGATGATGTTGTCCGCATGATCGCTGATGATCACGACGTTGGGTTGGGCAACGGAGGCAATGTGGCCATATTGTGGAATCAGTGGGCGGAGGATCTTCACCAGTTCCGCTGAATCGACGTTCTGAGCGGCCACTACACGGGTGACCAGTTCTTCCGGAGCTACCGCGCTAAGCTCCCCTTGAGTCCCCGGGGTTTGTTTGCCTGTGGCATTTTGCTGGATGCGCACCACATCCCCTGATGGCACGGCAGTGAAGTTGTGCAGCCGTAAGACACTTAGAAAGAGTGCATAAACTCCATCTTTGTCCATCGGCGTATCGGAAATCACCGTAACGCTGCCTTTCAGGCGCGGGTCGATAACAAAGGTTTTGCCGGTTATTTCGGCGACCTCCGAAACGAACTCGTGAATGTCTGCACCCTTCACCGTCATGCGCCATGATTTGGCTTGTTCCTGGGCGGATCCCACCTGACTGATCGTCAGTAGCAGGGCCAGCAGCGCCATCATGGGTAGTTTTATTCTTTG
>JBCCUW010000537.1:0-2943 GCA_039196385.1 Pseudomonadota bacterium | reverse complement strand
CCCGCCTGGGCAGCCGCCCGCTGGTGCAGCTGCTGGCGCAACGACGCTGCCGCGAGCGCGGTCAATTCATAGTAATTCTCAATGCTCTGACTCCCCACGGTCATCTGGCATGGTTGCATAACAGACGTGTCCTGCTGCTGACAATTGACCTCCTTAAGGGCGACATTCAGCTCTTCCGCCACCACCTGGGTCAGACCGGTGCAAATACCCTGGCCCATTTCGGCACGCGGCAAATAGAATAGAACGGAGCCGTCAGGGCGAAGTTGTACCCACGTGTAAATGTCAGCTGCATCTGAAGTACCAAATGTTGGTAATGGAGGCACAAGACCGCAACCAGAAAGCACCGTGATGCCGCCACCAGCCCACCCGCAGCGAGCTAAAAACGCGCGTCGCGATAAACGACTCATGAGTCTGCCCCGCTCAATTCTGCAGCGCGTGCCACCCCTTGAAGAATGCGCGGATAAGTGCCACAGCGGCACAAGTTACCCGCCATTGCCTGTTTGATCTCATCCTCTGTGGGGTTTGCGTTTGCTGCCAGCAGCGCAGCAGCCGTCATCATCTGTCCCGGTTGACAGTAGCCACACTGCGGCACAGATGCTTCTATCCAGGCGGTTTGTACCGGATGCAGGCCTGCCTCATCAGCCAGCCCCTCAATGGTGGTGATTCGCGCATTGCGGGCGCTGCTCGCTGCAACCAGACAGCTGCGCACGGCCACCCCATCAAGATGTACGGTGCAGGCACCGCAAAGCCCTTTGCCACAGCCGAACTTGGTCCCGGTCAAGCCCAGTCCATCACGCAGATAGGACACAAGCGGTTCATCCTGCCAATCCTCCGGCAGGTTATGTTGCTTTCCGTTGATGAACACCAGTCGGCTCCTTAATAACGTTACAGTAGTGTAACCTTATTAAAGGCATTGTGAAAAACCGGTGAATGCCAGCAACCGCCAACCAATGAGGTGGGGCTGTCTCAACACGGCGTCTCAAGAATAGGACAGCTTCAACAATCGCCGCGTTTACCTGGATAAGCACACACCTGGCTCGTATCGGTGCGTTGACCCGGTGTTTTTTCGCGCCACACTTCCAATCGGGCAGGCGCTGAATCGCCCTCCACCCAGTCGATCAGCGGGGTCATGGCATCAAATCGATCCGGCCCGGCGCCACCACGGCAATGAAACATGCCCGGGATCATGAAGGTCTTGAAATAACTGTCGAAACCTTTGTCCAGTTCTGCCACTTGGTCGCGATAGTCGAGCAGGGTCAACGGGTTAATGTCGGGATCCGCCCAACCAAAGTAGCTGAGGAGCTTGCCGCCACGATCGCGAAAAACGCTCAGATCGGGGCTCAGCGCATCAACAATGTCGCGGAACTCCTGGAGGTTGTCGGGCTCTTCAGCAAAATCAAAAGTGGTCCAGTCAAACGACGGACGGTCCTGCACAAAGGCCATATAGCGAAAGAAGTCTGAACCCAACAAATCCAGCAACACCGGACCTTCATCGTTGATGAGCCAGGGAAACCAGCCCGTGCGCAGGCTGCCGTCGTAACCCGCGCCCAGGACTTCACTGCCCACAGGCATGGCCGGGTAGACCTCACGGCCAGCCAGCGTCACCGGCTCGTAGTAGCGGCGCAGTGCGCTCATCTCCTGCTCAGAAAAGCAGTCCACCTTATCCTCACCTGCACAGCGCGGTAGGTGACGGTCAATATCAAAGTCGCACAGACGTGGATCATCAAGTAGTCCGTCTTTCTGCCCGTCAAGATGATCACAACGGGCATAAATATGTTCGGCGAGTTGCAATACCTCGTCTTCATCCAAGCCGGACTGACTGATGGCAGCGACCCGCCAGGCCTGGGAAAACTTCAATCCCGAATAATCCGCCGCCGGCGCACCCGCGATGATGCCGTCAAAATCTGCCGGGAACCGCTGCGCAGAAAGCATGGCTTGCCGCCCACCAGTGGAACAGCCGTTGAAGTAACTGTGTGCAGGCGCCGTACCGTACAGATGGGTGGCCAGCAGTTTGGCCGAACTCACTGTCAGATGGACCGCGCGAAACCCGTAGTCCACCAGCTTATGCAGATTGTTATGCGCAAATGTACCGCCCGGGTGTACGCGTTTATCGTGGCCCGTGTCTGTATACGCGGTAGCAAAGCCATGGGCCAGCGCCCGGTCGCGGGCCTGCTGACGCTGAGGATCTATCGCCGGAGTGCCGGCCAGCCCGCCGTTGCCGTACATATAGAGGCGGCCGTTCCAGTTCAGCGGCAGATTAACTTCAAAACGGATTTCCGTCTGCACCAGGCCACTGACCCGGCAGTACGCCGGTACGCTGGCAGTTGCAGCAATGGCTTTGCTGCTGAGCACCGTATATTCAAAACCGCTGGTGGCCACCAGGTCCGCACAACGCTGCTGCGCTGTTATCGGCGTGGCCGTGTAATCAATCTGGGCACGACTGCTGTTGGCAAAGTTCTCCGCCAATACTGGCTGCCAGAACACCGTCAGCAAACTGAACACACACGCATACCCGAAGCCATTCCGCATGGGCTAACTCCCTCTCAAAACAAATCAGTTTGCCGAATCACGATGCGCTGGTAAACACGCTCAGGGTTGTGTTGCTCTGGTTTACGGTTTTAAGATCTCAAGGTCTTACGGTAAAGAAGCCTCCAGACAATCCCGATAGTGCGCGGCAAGGGCCACCTGGATGGCATGCGTTCTGTTCTCATCTTCAATGAGCACACTGCTCACGGCGAGACCCTGCATCGCTGAAATCAACGCACCGACCTCAATAATCAACCGGTCCACATTGGTCAAGCCGGTGGCCTGCGCAATGTCGTGCAGTTCGCGGCTGATGCGTTCGTTCACCGCCCGCACTGGCGCTTTCAGCCCTTGCTGCAGAGTAGTTTCCCATCTGGCCGCCAACTGCAACACTGCAAAAGCCCGGGCAGGCGCTTCGTT
>JBCCUW010000536.1:0-2946 GCA_039196385.1 Pseudomonadota bacterium | reverse complement strand
TTGCGGCAATGACAGGGCGAGCGATCTGGACTCACCTTTCCGGCGACATCGCTGCAGTGCGTGGTGAATACAGCATCACCTTCAATCGCAAGAGCGGTGATACGATCACAAGAACCGGCAATCCGGTCGAGGTACTTCGCCAGCAACCGGCGGGAAACTGGCTGTATTTGATCGATCATGGATCTGGCGCCGATTGAATATTAAAGCTTAGCCTCCAGGAATTCATAAGCCGCGACGCGCATGTCCTCGGTGAAGACATGCGTACCTTCCCATAGTTGCAGCTGAAGTTGGGTGTCTGGAAAACTGTCTTTTGCATAGTCGTAAATCTGTTGGGCACCCCTTGAATACTTGTCCTGGGTAGTAGCAGATAGATACAAAGCTCTTGGTGCGATCAACCTGACAACATCTTCAACATCACCGACACTGAGCATGTCGGGCACGCAGAACTCAGCTTGTATACCGATTTCTCTATCGAGGGAGTCTTTGTAGTTCACACAACCACAGTTTGATACGGACGCTTTTAGGCGTTGATCCACCGCAGCCGCCCAGATCGCCATTCTGCCGCCATAAGAATGGCCGATGAATCCAATCCGATCCGCATCTACGTTATCCAGGGAAGCCAGGTAGTCGATTCCGACCGATACGTCGCTCAACACCTTTGCCAGCAGAGTTTCACCTTTGACGAGCCGGGTGACCAGTTCAAAGTACTCTGCTCTGCCTGTGGGCAGGCTCCAGTTGCGTTCTTCAAAAGCAATTGCGTCCGGTGCCAACACCACAAAACCGCGCTGAGCCAGCTCACACGCCAGCGCCTGATCAGGGTCTCCGTCGTGTCCAACCACCTCACTCTTACCCAACGCAAAATTGCTGGCGTGCTGGTGATGGCAAAACACCGCTGGCGCGGACTCAGCATGGTCGGGTATCAGCAGATAGGCCCGGATTCGCTCATGACTGTCCACGTCATATTCGACCCGAATCTCTGCATACCCGGGCTTTTGAACGCGATCGAGCACGGCAGCATTCAGCGGTACTGCAGGCGCGCGTGGTCCGATCACCGCAGTCAGTTTCTCGAGAGTCAGCATCGTCTCACCCCGTTTGTTAGTGCCGTACGTCTTCCGGGCACACACGCATGCCCTACACGGAACTGCAGATTGTGAGACGCCGCGGAATCTGCATCGCCCACTGCTCGTCCAAGTCAGCATTGTCTGCGTCGGGCAACAGAGGTTCAAGCAGCTGCGTGATCCGGTGCCCGGCGCTAATCAGGCTGTTCAGGTATGTAGACAGCATGCGGTGATAAGCGCCCATATGACCCCGCACACCGGCCCCGCCAGAGTCCCAAAGTCCCTCCTCCCGATAGCGCATGACGCGGCAGCCCGCGTAGTTGCCCTGTTCGTCAGTTTCTACAGGCTCCCTGTCTGCTGCATCGAACGGGGTTTCAAAACAAGGATGCAGGACTGTCAGAAAAAACCGTCCACCAGGTTTCAAGATCCGTCGCACCGTTGCAAACAGCGCGTCAATATCCGGGATATCCATAATGGCCATATGGCAGAGCACAACGTCGTAGATGGCAGGCTCGACACCGGGCAGGTGTTGCGCGTCGCTCACGTCATATTGAATGGACCGTCCAGATCGTTGTCGCGCAACTTCAATTAACTTGGTTGAGGCATCGAAGCCGTGCACCGTGGCACCCCGTTCTGCCAACAGGCGAGACAGAAAGCCTTCGCCACAGGCCAGGTCACACACATGCATACCATCCAGATCACCCAGCGCGTCGAAAATAGCATCGATGGTGACTTGAAAGGCGGAGGTGCTTTTTACCGAATCCACGAATCCCACGTAGAAGTCTACGTGATCGTCATATACCGTCATGTTGACCATTCCAGAATTGACCATAGCCCCGGGAACCACTGTAGTGGCTCGCTCGATTGTCCGCAATGATGCAGAATACGACTGGATGTATGACCTGACCAAGACAGTTGTGATTTACGTGCCGCTGATACTCGCTCTCCTGTTTGCAGTGAGCGGTTGTTCAGACAACGATTCGTCAAACCTCTCGGTCCGGCCGATCGCAATTGTCACCGGGCCGGTGACGGCAGATAGAATCGACTTTGTGGAGTTCAGCGGCGCAAACAGTTTCTTTGAAGGGGGCCAGCCTGTGGATATGCAATACGCCTGGCGCATAGTCGAACGCCCTGATCAAAGCAACGTGACCCTGGTCAATGTGGATTCTGCGCGAACAGGTTTTCATCCCGACATGATGGGTGTTTACGAGGTGGAGTTAGCAGTTAGTTTTGCCGGACTCACCAGTGACCCGGTTAGATTCACTGTCGATGTGAATCGCGCGACGCTCTTTGCTCAGACCTTCGAGACACCGGGATTGGGGTCACTCATATACGAAGGTTTCGGCGCTTCCCGCTTTGAAGTAACTGATGGCGTACTACGCATATTCCCCGGAGAAGGAGGCAGGCAGCGCGGATTTGTATATCTGGCGCTGTCCTCCGTGACCGGCGACTATGATGACATGTTAGGCAATCTCTCAGCTCCGCTTGAACTCTCATTCAGCGTCTCCAATCAGGATGGCGAAATCTGCGGCGCCTGCAACAATTCGTACAATCTGGCACTGGCAAACCTTCCAGATCGAGCCGACGGGCGAAATTTCGCTTATGAGTTAAGTGGCGGTGGTTTTGTTGGGGACCGGATCAGGTTCAGTAGGAGAACCAACAGCCGCTCTCCATTTGGTAACACCGGGGAGGTGTTGATCGAAGAAATTGAGGGACTCGGTAACACACCTGAGATTGGCGCGTTTCGAATTCGCTACGACCCGCAGAGCGCCGAATGGCAGTTGTTTTTCGAAAAGGGGTCAGACGAAATTGACCCACGCGAGATCACAACGCTGATCGGCCAGGTTTCTGATGACACGTATGCCGACAGACCACTGCCCTACCTGCT
>JBCCUW010000535.1:0-2954 GCA_039196385.1 Pseudomonadota bacterium | reverse complement strand
TGGACACCTCGTGATGATCTGCGCCTGGTGCTGTCGCTGCAGCATCTGGACAATTCTTACGGCGAAAGCCGCGTGTTACTGGCGGGCTTTGACGAAGACGATCGGGTCAGCACACATGACGCGCCTTCCGAGCACTCCCTGGATGCCGACCTGGCTTCGCTGAAAATTGACTACAACATTTCGGATCAGTGGACTCTGACCAGCATATCGGCTTACCAGGACGGTGAACGTTACCGGATCGACGATACGGACCTGAGTGCCTTGGACATTAATAACGGCGGTGGTCTGCTGGAACGTGATGGTGAAGACACCAACTATTCCCAGGAGTTTCGGTTCAACTACACGTCCGATCGGGTGCGTGGCAGCAGTGGCGTTTACTACAACGACATTTCGGCCAAGCGCAACAACACCTCGCTGCTCAATCTTGATCTGATTTTTCAGCTCAATTTTCTCTCGCCAGGGCTCGGTGACCTGCTGGTATCGGGCATTGGCCTGTACCCGCAATATTACGATCTCAACTCGCAGGGACTGACGGATGTCGATAATGAAATCTGGGCGGCGTTCAGTGAATGGGAAATTGACTTGAGTGACCGCTGGACGGTGAGTTTCGGTGCGCGCTACGACAATGAGGAACAGGAGGTCGGCTCCTCCGTCACGGCCAGTTCTACTGTGATATTGCCTGATCCAGCATTGGGTATACCCTTCGGTCTTGACGGCACTATTGTACTCATCAACGCCACCCTGGCCGGGTTATCCGATGACTCGCCTTTACAGCGCACCTCCACTGATTTCGATAACTTGCTGCCTCACGCTGGCCTGACTTATCACTGGAACGATGACGTCTCGACCACGTTTTTTGTCAAGAAGAGTTATCGTTCGGGCGGGTCCGAATTGACGCTGTTGAGTGGGATCAATCAATTTGATTCCGAGGAGCTCTGGAACTATGAATTAGCGCACCGTGCGGTGTTGTTTGATGGCCGGGGCACATTCAATGCCAACTTCTACTACGGTGATTGGACAGACCAACAAGTGAGTATTCCTGAACCCGGTACCGGCAACACGGCTTTCCAGATTGTGGTGAACGCGGGGGAATCTGAATTGTACGGCTTCGAAGCCAGCTTCGATTATCAACTGACTGACGCATTGTCTGTCTATGTGGGTGGCGCCATTTCGCATACCGAGTTTGAAGAATTTGTGTCTTCCCAGGGTGACTTCAGCGGTAACGAATTTGCGTTTGCCCCTGAAACAACCGGGGTGATTGGCCTGAACTATGTTCACGCGTCGGGTTTTTTCGTCAACCTGGTTGGGACCTACACCGGCAGCTCGTATGCCGACGAGGAGAATACGCGCAAGATGGACAGTTATACCTTGGTCAACATGACCGGTGGTTACGCTTCGGACAGATTTAAGTTCGAAGCTTATGTGAAAAACGCGCTAGATGAGACGTACATCATTAACAATAACATTCTCACCAGTGCGGGTGATCAGATGGCGCGACTGGGTGCCCCCCGGCAATACGGCGCGCGCTTTACCGTCAATATATAGGCTTGTCGGGGTGAAGTAATCTGCGCATGGCCAGGACCGATCCGGTTATGCATCGCTGAGGGAAAACTGATAGTGGCGGCGCGTCATGCGATGACGGGGTTGGTAAGCCAGCAACTGATCAACGCCGTTACGTTGCATCACCTCATCTACCGCAGCCTGGCCGGTTTTGTCCAGGCCACGATAGGCGTCGAGGGTGCGCTGCGCTTTCCACAAGGTAATCGACGACAGACCGCGATTCATCTCAACGCCACGGAAGTGGGTGGTATAAGCACCGATAAATCGTGGGGTGTACTCTTCAGTTTGGTCACGGTCATCCGCCCAGCGTTCAATAGCCGCTAGCGCGTCCAGGAGCATGGGTACAGCATCTTCGCCAATCAGCTTGAGCAGGTCCGACATCGCCGGGTGCAGGGCGTCATGCGGCAGAAAGCCGGTGAAGGTAGATGGGTTGGGGTGGTTCATCCGCTCGATCCAATGCGCCACAGGCATGGCCGTGTTGCGCATGATCTGTCCCGGGACCAGATCCAGGAACAGGTGGGCATACATGGGCCCTGCCAGCCCGCAGTCGCCCAGCGACATCTGCTCACCGAGCAGAAAGCTCTGGTCTTCAAAGATCCGACACATCACGGCCAGCATGTCTGCGTATTGGCCTTCAAGCAGTGGAATGGATGCTTTGGTGATGCCCAGCATCGGCAGCCGTTCGGACATCCTGTCGGCAAATTTGTTAGGCGCCTCCCACTCTCCGGACTGGGCCGCAAATGCGGCGCGTGCGTCCTGTTCCGATTCTGGTGCGCTCCACCGATAGTGCATCGCCGCCAGCGCAATAAACTCATCCGCGACCAACTCCAACAGGTTGGCCACCACCCACTGAACGGGTGTTGGTGGATGCAGCGTTGGGGTGGGATAGCGCGCTTCCAGATGGTCGAGAATTTCACTGGAGTCCTGCCAGGTGTCATCTTCCGGGGTGATCACCTGCGGTAACAGAGTGTTACCCGTGCGCCGGCGCAGATCCATATAGTCAGGCCGCTTTGGATATACCTCCTCAAAATAAATGCGCTTGGCCCGGAATGCCGGTCGCACCTTGCCGGCAAAGTACGAGCGTTCTACACCAAACAGTCGGAAAGGTTGGGCGTCAGCGGGAAATTGAGAGTTGTCCATGTTGGCCTTATCACAGGGTTTGGTCACAGCCGCTCAGTGTAGCGGGCTTGTTGCCGAAATGCTGGTTTAGGTTGATGTTGTCGCACCGGGGTTGACGCGCCCATCTATTATGGATATTTTATATCCGTAATTGATGGCGGGGTGGTTTATGAAATATTTGGTAGCTGCGGTTGTACTGGCGGTCCTGGTGGTTGGCGGATTCTTCTATCTGGGTCAATCATCGCAGAACGGTGTTGCGCCGGGGTTGGTGGAAG
>JBCCUW010000534.1:0-2956 GCA_039196385.1 Pseudomonadota bacterium | reverse complement strand
ATACCTGGTAGCGCGTGGGGATATTGTGTCGCGCGGCCCCCTGAACCTGGATAGCGCATACTATCGCAGCTGATTTACCGCGGACCGGTTCGAAATAGAACTTTAAGTTAGTCTTAACATCAGCAGGGACTCGCTCAGCCGGCGGAGACCCGATCAGCAACTATGGGTTGACCTCGGTGGGGGCTGTCTACTTCCTGAGCCAGTGGCAGCTGTACCATCACGGCAACACCGGAACCGTCCACCAGGTTGATAGCGCGGACCGTGCCACCATGGTACTCAGCGATAATCCGTACCACGTACAGCCCCAGTCCAAAGTGCAGGCGATTCTGCTGTCCGCGATGACTGACCATGGAATCGAACACCGATTTTTCTACTGCGCTGGGTAACGCTGGCCCTCGATTAGCAACGGTAATCTGCAACTGATCGCGATAGCAGTCCAGTTGTACGCGAATCACTGTGTCCGGACGATGGAAATCCACCGCATTGTCGATAATTTTGTCGAGAATCTGTTCTATGCGAAAGTCTGAAACCATCGCGACGGCAGGACGGCCCGGGCCGCGATAGACAAAACTGGTGTGTGGATGCACCAGGTTGCAGTTAGCCACGTAGTTTTCCAGCAACTCACCGATGTCGACAAGTTCAAGCTCTTCAGTTTCCAGTGCATCTTCCAGATTAGCGGCATCTGCCAGGTTCTGCACGATAGAGCCAATCCGGTGGACACCACGCTTGGCGCTGTCCAGGTACTTACTGTGTTCAACCCCGGGAAATTCTTCAGCCAGGTTCTGTAACGAGGTGCTCAGTGTGTTGAGTGGATTGTTAATCTCGTGGCGCAGCGTGCGCGGCATACTTTCGAGAAAGGTATTGTGACGATGCAGGCGGGACAACATGTTGGAAACACTGCGTGCCAGGTCACCAATCTCGTCACCTGCGTTCATTTCGTTCTGCAGTTCACCGATGCGCAAGCGCCCGTAAGAATCGATCGCCGCATTGGCTTCGCGCCGCAGATTGCGGATTCGCCAGGCGAGCCGTCCAGCGAAAACCAGCAGCGCGATGAAGACAGCAAACAGACTGAGGACAGATATCATGATGGCCTGGTCCAGGGCCGCACGCTGGTAAGACAGGATGTCTTCGATGTTCTGCTCGACTACCACCGCACCGATCACCGCGTCGGCGGAAACGATGGGGTGCGCGGCCAGGATGATTTCACTGTTTTCATCTGCCCGGCTGCGCATGGCGATGGGTTCGCCGGACAAGCTGGAGTCAATCGCAATGTCTGCTGTTTTTGCCTTGTCTGCGGAAAGATCCGGGGGCGCCACATAAGGCTCCTGCATAATCAGGGCATGCAACTGAGGTCGAATGGACTCAAACCAGTTGTTGATTTTTTCTACCCAGTTTTCTGTATCCGGCAGTTGCGAATCCCGGGGGATGGAGCCGGTTTCCGCCCGCACCCGTTTTTCACTGTCGATGACCAGAATGCGGGCGCCGGAAAAACCCAGTCCCTGAATGATGTTCCGTACTTCGGGCGAGCGCAGTACTACCAGGTTGAAGCTCTGCTTTCCTGCCGTAGGCAGCGTGCGGGTGGTGTTCACCAGTTCCCGGGTGGTTGGGTCATCTACATCAACCCAGGTAATGCCGAAATAGCGCCGAGAGCCGAGCAGCGCGATGGGGAAACGGAACTCGATCAGAACCTCATCACCCTGCTGGGTAACATAACCCTGAATACGGTTGTCCGCAGCGCCGGTGGCAGCAAACCGCCAGGCTTCGTCCATGGCAAAACCAGTCATCCCTGATTCCTGAAGGACCAGGCTGATGCGCCCGTCTTCACCGTCGTTGCGAATAAAGTCGACACGAATATGGTCAGCATTGTCCAAACGCAGATAGTCTGGGTCGCGCGTTACCAGACTCTGGTCTTTCACGCGCATATGCACGTACAGCTGATCCGCCCGTTCACCCAGGAGCAGTTTAAAGTCGCCGTCCATATCACCCTGACTGGAGCCGAACGACAGGTAATCGTCCATCAGCGCTTCGTCCCATTCGTCTGCGATGCCGTCCAGACGCACGCTGGACTGCAGTGGATGGGCAAACAATGCTTCGAAATCCTCCAGATTAACGGGCAGATTGTTGAAGAGATCCTCACGGCCATTAAACAGCGTCGATATGCTCTTGGCCGTCAGCAGCTGTGCCTGGGACTGGCTTTGCACCAGGATGCGTTCCATGTCTACCAGCTGCTGATAGCTGAACCAGGGTACAACCAGCAGCGCCAGGCCAAACAGAAACAGTTTGGTGCCCAGTCTTGGTCCGGTGACGCGCTGCCTAAATTTCATTGTTCTGACCAGCGATAACCATAGCCATATTCACTCTTGATCGAAGAAAAATTGGCGTCTACCTTTTCGAATTTCTTGCGGATATTGCGCATGTGTGTGTTGATGGTGTTGTTAGACACGATGCTCTGCATGGTGGCATTCATCAACGTTTCATAGCTGACCGCGTGTCCGGGCATGCGCACCAGCTTCTCCAGCATGCGGAACTCTGTCCCGGACAGGTCGATGCGCTGACCCTGCCATGAGGCAAGCAGGGCGTCCGTGTCCAGCGCCAGGTTGCCGATCTGGCGTGCCGCCGAATTGCTGGTGTCGGTGTCCTGATCCCGCGCTTCGTTAATGCGCAGCAGTGACGAGATTCGTTCCGCCAGGTAGTCCAGTGAAATGGGTTTTGGCAGATAGTCCCAGGCTCCCAGTCGCAGGCCGGAAATTTTGTCGATTTCATCAATGCGCTCGGTGAGAAAAATCACCGGCAGGTTGGGCGACCTGGTTAACAGATCGCGGCACAGTTGAAAGCCGGCATCCACCTCTTCGCCGAGAATAATATCCAGGATCGCCAGGTCCGGCAGCGCGTCGTTGAATCCGTCCAGCGCCTCTTCGCGGCTGGCATACGCGCGCACCTCATACCCCTTTTTGCT
>JBCCUW010000533.1:0-2983 GCA_039196385.1 Pseudomonadota bacterium | reverse complement strand
GTGTGACCAGAACTCCGAGTAGACCCCGTAACGCGCCACATATTCTTTCTTCTTCGGCACCACATCACTAGGGAAGCCGGCGTCTATGAGGGTTTTAATCATGCCCTGATGAGCGGCTGGGGCGCGCGGATCAAGACTGTTGTGTTCAACAAAGGTCTGCCACGTCTGGACCGTGTCAAGAAAACGTTCTTTGGCAAAATAATCGTCTGCCAGGCGTTGATACGCCAGATACTGCCAGTGCGGCTTGTCTCGTCGGCGCATTTCATCTGCCAATGTCTGCGCCCCGTCGAGGTAAGACAGCGCCAGCGTGACCACCCGGAACGAGTCTTCCAACAGCTCGCGGTCGACTCCGCTCAGCGCTGCCGCAGAATCGGTTGCTGCGGTGACAGAATCACCCTCAACAAGCAGACTATCCAGAACGTTAAAGAACTGATGCAGGCCTTCATCAAAACGCGAGCGCTTGAATTCAGCCCAGCCAAGCATGTAGGCGCTGTTGCGGTAGTAGGGCGTGCTGTCGCCCAGCTCAACAACATAGCTGTAATCCGCTGCCGCGGCCCGGTAGTCATCCGCAGAAAACTTCAGTTCTGCGCGACGAAAATGGGCTTCCGGCATAAACTCGCTGTCTGGATGCTCAGCTATCAGTCGGTTCAGATACGCCAGCGTGCGTTCGCCGTTGCCGCTGAGGTCATGGGCACGCGCGAGCTGATAAAGAATTTCATCCACATTGTCTGCACCCTCCTGCTGTTGCAGCAGGGTTTCATACAACGTCACTGCCGGGGCATAAGGCTCACCCTCACCCGCAATGTCTTTGTCCTGGCCCACGTCCATGTACAGATCGGCCAGCCGCTTCCCTACTGCATGGTTTTCGCTGGCTGAGGGCAACATGCCGTAAACACGGTTGTAAGCTGCCATCACTTCGTCACGGGTAGGTTTCATGGCCGGCACTTCCGGCAGCTCCAACTCGGGCAGCCGATCTACCACCTTCCCCAGACTGGGGCCTTTGGCTTTAATTTCTTTGCCGTCATCACCACCCCACAAACCAAAGGTCATCCAACTGCAACCGCTGAGCGCCATGACCAGCGTCAACAGCAGTAAAAAAGTTAACGAACGGATTGTGCCGCTGGGTGGCGGGGCCGTTGCAGAGCGCACTGACATCAACCCTCTCCCTGCAGGTCAGGCTGATCTATTCGATCACCCACTAAAGCCAGCTGATCGGTGGCACGGGCGATGGCAATGCGTGTCACCAGCAGATATTGTTCAACTTGCAACATTTCCTGTTGCATGCGGCCACGGATTTCCCGGGCCAGCAATGCCTCGCGCGCCGTGCGCGCGGTATCAACCTGGGCGGTGATGACTGTCGCCCGATCGAGAAAGCTGCTGAAGGTGGCGCCTACACCAGTAACAAAATTTTCTTCTGCGCGGCTGACCCGGGCGACCCGGTCATCCACATCCACAAGCAGTTCTTGCAATTCCCGCAGCTGTCGATTCAACACCTGGGTGCGCGCCGCCTGCTCCGCGACCAGACGGTAGAAGAACATGCCTTCCAACCGTTCGACGCGTTGTTCCCATTTGCGCCGGTCCGCATCTTCCATATGCACCAGTTGCGTGCGCATCGTCTGTAGACGTTGCAGCGTTTCCCGCTCTTCGGCATTCGCCAGCGGCACCATCCAGGCATGGGTCATTTGTGGCTGGCTGGCAGCAATGTCCGACAGTGTTTTCTGCTGTTGCTGAATCTGCTGCTGCAGGCGTTCACGTTGCGCGTACAGGCCGTCGTCGTGCAGCAGCAGGCCCGCCTGTTGGTTACGCGCTTTCTGCTCCTGCGCCACCCCTTCAAGGGCCGCCAGGCTTTCTGGCAGTTGATCCAACCAGCTCTGCATCTGGTTCAGTTCCCGCCACTGGCTCAACGCTTGATGAATCTGGTCCGTGGCCAGCCATTCGAGCCAGTCGGTATGGCCCAGTTCCAGCTGCCAGTTGCGCATCAGCGCCTGCATCTGCGCTTCGTCCTGTTCTTCACTGGCGAAGACCACCAGCAGATCCTGAATCCAGGCAGGGTCATCTGCCTTGCGGTTCAGCGCGACCAGGTTCTGCAAACGTGAAGTGAAGCTCTGTTCCGCCTGTTGATATTGATGCAATGCCATCTGGGTGGTGGCCAGTTGTCGTCCGCCCTGTCCCTGATCAGAATTGGCCAGCGACATTTTTTCGAGACTCAACGGAAATCCCAAACGCGCGGTCGCGGTACTGGGCGTCCAGTACGCTTGCTGTTGCAGCGTCATCCAGATGCGTGCCGCCAGCTCATAGTCCTGATTGTCCATGGCCAGGCCACCAAATGCCGCCATGGCGACTTCCTGGTAACGGCCTTCACTGGGTAGATCACTGAGGACCGACTCCGCCGTCTGCGTATCCTGTCGCTGGCGCGCAATCAGCGCCAGCGCAAGCTTGGCCCGCTGACTGAGGTCAAACGCTTCGTCATCGTAAGCAGTGATGTCCGCCAGCTCACGAAAGGTCTGCTGCGCTGCGTCCAGCTGTTGCGCATCGCGATAAGCTACGCCCAGATTAAACAGCCCATAAGCTTTCAGAGGATGGTTCTCATCCATCAGCGCAAAGTGCTCTCGCGCTCTGTCAAATTCGCCCAACTGCACGGCGGATTCCGCCCGCATGAATTCAACTTCCGGATGAGATTTCTGTTTCTGCAACAACCAGGTTTTACCCAGATCAATCTTTGCGAGCTGGGCTTCGAGACTGGGCCAATCCTGGCGGCGGTGATACTCCCGCGCCAGGTGGAATGCCAGCCGCATCTGATCCAACTCGGTCAGCTCTTCAGCCGGTACCGCATTGAACAATTCGTTAGCATAACTGTACATACCATCGGCGAAGGCAAAACTGCCTTCCGCCAGTTGGAAACGTACGGGACTGTCACCCCGGCGTTGCTGCGCTTCTGCAACCAGTGCATTAAGCAAAGCGCCCTGGTAGTCCTCCTGGAAAT
>JBCCUW010000532.1:0-2985 GCA_039196385.1 Pseudomonadota bacterium | reverse complement strand
GGCATGGGTACACCGTTGGGCAGCAACAAAGCCACCGGTAATGACGACCTCATGAATCTCTGGATGGGCATTGGCAGCCAGATTGACGGCTTAGGACATATGGGCGTGAACCATGTTTACTACAACGGCAATAAGGCGAGCGACTTTGTCACGCCCAAGGGTCTGACCAAGCTCTCCATTGACAAGCTGCCGCCCATTGTCAGTCGCGGCGTGCTGCTGAATATGGCGGCTCATATGGGTCAGGAGATTCTCCCCGCCGGCACCGCCATCAACAGCGCGGAGATCGAGGCTGCTGCCCAGGCAGCGGGGGTTAAGATCGAATCCGGAGACGTGGTACTGCTGCACACGGGCTGGTTGAACAAAATGTACACCGACCCGCAAATCTTTATGGCGGGTCAACCGGGTTTGGGCGTCGACGGCGCCCAATACCTGGCGGCACTTGGCGTGGTGGCGGTAGGCGCGGACAACTGGGCACTGGAAGTTCTACCTTCTGAAGTTGAAGGTGAAGCATTTCCGGTCCACCCTGAACTGTTGGCCAAAAACGGCGTCTATATTCTGGAAAACATGGACACCCGGGCCCTTGCCGCTGATGGTGTCAGCGAATTTTTGTTTGTCCTGGGACAGCCACGTTTTGTCGGGGCCGTGCAGGCCGTCATCAATCCGGTAGCCATACACTGAGTGATTTTATCTACAGACAACCAGACTGAGTTAACCCAACTTGCCCGGGCGCTGGGTTGGCTGCCCGCAGACACAGACATCACCGCATTGAGCATTCCCGGTGCCGGTAATATGAATGTTGTCTTCCGCGCCCGCTTGAGCAACGGTGGCTCCGTTATTTTCAAACAGGCGCCAGCCTACGTAGCCAGGTTTCCGGATATCGCCGCTCCGCCAGAGCGGCTGCACAGCGAAGCTGAATTTTACGCCGCAGTTGCCACAGATCCGCAGCTTGCAACCCGCATCCCGGAAATCATCGGTTACGACCCCGAGCACCACCTACTCTGCCTGCAGGACCTCGGTGAGATGGGCGACCTTACCCACGTTTACAATCTCAGCGAACCCTTACCGCAGCAGCCGCTACAGGAGTTACTGGCCTGGCTGGGGCGTCTGCACAACCTGCCCGTAAGCGGTGCCATGCCTGTAAATCAGGCAATGCGCGAGTTGAATCACCAGCATCTGTTTGTGGTTCCATTACAGTCGGACAACGGGGTTGAATTGCCCGAAGCACTCCTGCAGGTGGCAGAGACCCTGCGCACAAATCAAGCCCTGCACAGCAGTATGCAAAGGCTGGGAGAAATTTATCTGGGCCAGCGCCAGGTCACCCGGATAAGCATGCTGCACGGCGACTTCTACCCAGGCAGCTGGCTGAGCCATGCCAACGGCGACGCTCAGGGTATCAAAGTGATTGACCCGGAGTTCTGCTTCGCCGGTCCTGCTGAATTTGACGTCGGGGTTATGCATGCTCATTTGTTAATGGCCGGCATCACGGACGCGCAGTGGCAGAGCCTGCTTGAACACTATGCAAGACCGCCTGGTTTTGCTGCGGATCTGGCAGCAGAATTTACCGCGGTCGAAATTATTCGCCGCATTCTCGGAGTTGCTCAGCTACCCCTCGCCGCAACCCACCACCAACAGGTTCAGTGGCTGGAACAAGCCGGAGACACGCTGACATGACGCGCTTGATTATCGACACAGACGTCGCCCTGGGGGTTTGGCACGAAGGCCGACCCCGCGACATTGATGATGGATTTGCTATCGTCGAGGCGATCAACAGCAGCAAAATTGATCTGTTGGGCGTTACCTGCGTGTTCGGCAACGGTCCTCAGGACGAGGTCTACCGGGTGGCCGGCGAACTGGTCAACCTCAAACAGGCGACTGTCCCGGTCCATCGCGGCGCTGCGGTAGCCATGGCAAAGGATTCTGCAACCAATCCCGCGGTCACTTTTCTGGCCGAGCAACTGGCGCGCCAGCCCTTGACGATTGCCGCCATCGGACCACTCACCAACATCGGCCTGTTAATCAAGCACTATCCAGAAGTCCTGGGCAACATCGAGCAACTGATCATGGTTGCCGGGCGCACACCCGGACGCGAGTTTTACATCGGCGAGGCCGGCCCGGTGCAGGACTTCAATTTTGAGAACGATGTCGACGCCGCCGAGTTAGTTATGCAGGCTGGCATTCCCTGCGTGCTGATGGGATTTGAGCTGACCAGTCAGGTCTGTGTGACAGCCGGGGATCTGCAAACCATCAAGCAACGCGCAAACCCCACCGCCGGTTATTTTTACGACAACTCTATCGCCTGGTGCGATTACTGGACGCAAACTTTCCCGGTGGATGACGGTTTTCATCCCTGGGATTCCGCCGCCATCGCCTGGCTGCTGAATCCGGGCTGGTTTGCCAGTGAGGCGCGTGGCCACCAGGTTAACCGTGAGCCAGACCAGCTCAACTGCGCGACCACGTTATCCGGTCCGCAACATACTTATTGTTACGGCTTTCAACCAGGCGGTGCTGAAGCTTTTGTGCAACAGGTGATTGCGGAGGTTTATTAGTGCGTCGGCTGCGGGCGCTGAAATTGATCGCTAACAAGATCTGCCGTGATCAGCATCGCACAATCCGCCGCTGATCAGTTGTATGGTAGGCCGCAGCACTCAGGAAAACATACTCTGGTTGAGCATTATGCGTCATGTCACCCACACAATCGCCGCCCTGGTGCTGCTGAGCCTCACCCTGCTCCCCAACCAGGTTGGCGCAGATACAGCAAACACCGCCGCGGAGCGATTGCAGGCCCAGGTCCCGGAGGGTTGGTTCCAGGGTGTGGACAAACAGGTCGGCGAACTGGCCGTAGCGGAGTACTTCCCACCCGGCACGGAGCAATACTGGGCACAGAAACTGGTTTTTGAGTCTCTAACCAGCACGCACCTTCCGGACCCCATCGTTTATGTCAACGGACTTGCAGAACAGCAAAGCAAACAATGTACCGAGTTTAAT
>JBCCUW010000531.1:0-2995 GCA_039196385.1 Pseudomonadota bacterium | reverse complement strand
GCCTGCCATTCGTCACCGCAACCTCCGCTGATCTACAGGAGCTGGAAGGTCAGGAACTTGCCCAGATGTTGCAAACCTATCCGAATGGTTTGCCGGATGAAATTGCCTGGCCGATCATCGAAGGCATGGTGCTGGGTTTGATGCATGCTCATGAAGAGGGTGTGGTGCATGCCGACTTCAAACCAGGCAACGTCTATGTGACCAACCGACATGCCACCAAGATTCTGGATTTTGGCATCGCGCGTGCGATGCGCACCCACCATGGCGGCGAGGATACGGACTTTGACCCCTCCAGACTTGCAGCGCTGACGCCAGCTTATGCCAGTCGCGAAATGCTGAACGGGGACAATGCTGAACCTCGGGACGACCTCTACTCTCTTGGTGTGGTCATCTACATGGTGTTAACCGGCTGCCATCCTTATGGCCGGGTGCCGGCGGATGAGGCCATTAAAGAAGGGTTACAGCCTGAACGTATCCGTTCCATGTCCCGGCGTCGCTGGCGAGCGCTGGAAAAGTGCCTCATGTTTAACCGGCAGGACCGTCCGGCGCAGGCAGCTGAACTCTACGAAGGCTTGTTCGGTAAAGCGGCGTGGCGAAGCTGGTCCGGTGCTGCTGCAGCTGCCATCATCGCGGTGAGTCTGCTGTTCACCTCGGTTCAAGAACAAGCGGAAATCAGTGAGGTAAAACAGGAAGTGCGCACAGAAACCCTGGTGGGTGCGCAGATCGAGCGAATTAGTGACCTGCTGGCGGAACCGCGTTTTGATGTGGAGTGGGAAAGAACCCTATTCAGCGAGCTGCAGACCCTGCGCACGGTATCGCCGGATTCCGCGATAGAGACACAGATGGTTGAGCTGGTGTCGTCAACCTACGCAGGCGCCATCGCAGAAACACAGAATCTTGATGAAAGTTTCCGGCTCTATCAGGCGGCTGCGCAGTTTGCTGCTCAGCAGGCTAGCGGCGAGCTGCTGGAAGCGCGCCTGTTAAGCCTCTTGCAGGCGTTAGCCGGCCAACCCTTAAGTGCTGACTGGCTGGCCGATACAGAGCAGACGCTGAGTTACGTGCAACGTGAATTTCCTGAATCGGCTGACCTGGCGGCGGCGCGGTCGGCGGTGCTGCATCAACTGTTCGATACCATCTCCGGAGTTTTCCGGCGTGAAGTCGACGGCGATATGCTGCTGGCGGAGCAGGCTTGGAACACATTTGCGCAGGCGGCTGAGAACGAGGCTCAGCGCAGTGAAATTGATGCGCTGTTACAGCTAGTGCTCGAGGATGCTGCCGAGCGTCGCGCGGTGCAGGCGGCAGCCCAGCTCAAGCGCGACTTGTTCAGCCGCATCGACAAGCATCTGAACGTCAGCTGCCTGCGCCTGGATATTGCGCAGACCGGCGCGGCGGCTGAATCGATTATTCGTCAGTACCCGGCATATCGACAGCAGATTGTTACCCGTGCAAGCAGCAGAATCAGTGAATGTGTATCCCAGGTCGGGGCGGTAGACCCGGACCGGGGTCGATCTATGCAGCGTCGTGCACAGGCGCATTTTGCCGACGATAGCAAATTCAGTGGTCCTGGCGTGGATCCCTGTTCCATGCACTATCTGGTCGGTAACGGACGCCGCGCTGGCGCCGGTGGCTATTGCGCTGATGATCTGCTGGCGGACCAGGTGAACGGTGCGGACCTTGCAGCACAAACCATTGTGCCCGCGCTATCTGGCCCGCATATGGTGGTGGTACCCGGCGAGGTCGCGAACAGTAAATTTGCGATCAGCAAATACGAAATCAGTTGGAAAGACTTCAACGTATTCTGTCGCGCCAGTGATTTGTGTGCGGCCAGCGAGGAGCAGGCGCTGCCTGTGACCGGCGTACCGGTCGAAGTGGTGGAGCAATACGCGCATTGGCTCAGCCAGAAAACCGGCTTCCGGTACCGTCTGCCAACACGTCAGGAGTGGTTGCAGGTGGCCAGTGCGGAACTGCCGGTCAGCAGCAGCTGTGCACAGGTTGGCGGCGAAACGCGCATTCTGCCCGTCAATACGGACGCACAGAGAGATACACCGCCGGTGACTGAACCGGGCAACAAGTTTGGCGTTGTCCATATTCTGGGCAACGTGCGCGAGGTGGTCAAAGCCAAAGAAGGTTACTTTGTGCTGGGCCAAACCCAGGAAGATGAACAGGGACGTTGTCTGCTTGAGACGAGTGAAGTAATGAACCCGCAGGGAGATGGATTAACCGGGTTTCGTTTAGTCAGGGAAGTGTCATGAGTTTGCTGTCTCTTGAACCGGATGTGGTGCGTTTGCGCCGTCTTGCCAAAGCTTGTCAGGCTGGCGAGATGTCCAGGCTTGAATATCGTCGCACGCGACGGGATGTCATTTGTAAATTTGTCGAAAGTGGTGGTCTTCTGAACGAAGACACAGTGCCGCGGTTTGACCTTGACGCAACATTGCGACGGGGTTTTGTAGCGCCGGTTAAACCGGCCGCGGCCAAGCCTCGCAAGGTGGTCTGGATGTGTGTGCTGGTGGCGCTGGTTGCTGGTCTGGTACTACCGACTTGGGCGGGCGGTTGATGCGCCGCTGATAAAAACCGGTTGCAATGAGTGGTTATAAATTTGTTGGATTGTGACACTAGTGTTACAGTTCGCGGCTTACCGCGTGAGTGTTCACTAACATCTTTTGTCCAGCCTTATGCACAAGAGTGAAATCTTTGTGAGTCACTATTCAATTGCATTGAATTGCTCATCTTGTATCTGATCTCAGCGCTCTAACCTATTGTATTTATAGCGAAAATTGGAAATCTGTTGCGTTTGTATCTCGCTCAGGGTGTTTCTTTGCTGCGCAATTGTGGGGCACACTGCAAAAGTTATCCTCAAAGTTATCCACAGGCTGACCTAGCATTTGCGGCTGCGACAATGCAAGCCGCCGTGTGCGCCAGGCAAGAGAAATGCTGGCAGCTATCGCCTGCGCGGGGCACAATCAGCAGCGGCCGGCCGTCCTGCGCGGGCTGCGAT
>JBCCUW010000530.1:0-3006 GCA_039196385.1 Pseudomonadota bacterium | reverse complement strand
GCCAGCTTCATGATGTTGGCATCGTTGTTGGAGTAAATACCACACGAATGACCCTGACCTTGATAAGCCTGAATGTCATTCGTCAGCTCAATGGCATGATCAATGTCGCGCGCCCGATACAAAGCCATCACAACTGACAGTTTTTCTCCGGAGAACGGATACTCCGCACCAAATCCGGTTTCAGGCACAATATAGAATTCAGTCCCTTCCGGAATATCCAGCCCAGCCATGGCCGCCAGCTTCTCAGCAGGCTGTGCCACAATGGCTGTATTCAGATGCCCTTCGTCATCCCACATGGTCTTTTGCAGCTTGGCTTTTTCCTCCTCGGACACTAAATAGCCACCCTTACCCTGCAACTTGCCCAGCATGTCATCGTAGATGGCGTCCACCAGCACAACCGAGTTGTCAGACGAACACGAAGCCGCCAGATCGAGGGTTTTCGACATGCGGATTTTTTCCGCTGCGTCGTCGAGGTCTGCGCTGTCGTCCACGGTGATTACTGCGTTACCCACACCAACACCCAGTGCCGGTGTACCACTGGAGTAAGCGGCGTTCACCATGGCGCCGCCACCCGTCGCCAGCACCCGATCACACTGGCGCATGAGTTCGTTGGTGGTATCCAGGCTGGGTGATTCAATAGCAATGACCAGATCTGCAGGAGCGCCACACTTGACCAGCGCTTCGCGCATGAGATCACAGATCTTTTTGTTGGTCAGTTTGGCGCGCGGATGCGGCGCAACAATGATGGAGTTGCGGCCTTTTACAGCGTGAATGGCTTTAATCACCGGCGTCGCTTCCGGATTGGTCGACGGCGCCAAGGCGCCAATTACGCCCATTGGTTTGGCAATTTTAATCAGGGCTCGCTCAGGGTCTTCTTCAAGCACACCCACAGACTTGTCGTGAATAATGTCCATCAGCGTAGCACGGGTTTTACGCTGAATTTTCAGAAACTTGCCGTCGTAGTTACCCAGCTGAGTTTCATCTACCGTAAACTGGGCAATCTCCTCAGCCATGCCAGGTTTCGCGACACTCCAGACCATGGCGCGGATCAGTTCATCAACCTGTTCCTGCGTGTAGTTTTCAATCTGCTGTTGTGCCGCCCGGGAGCGTTCAACCAGACCGCGCACTTCTTCTTCTGCGCTCACCTCAATATTGTTTTCAATCTGCTCAGCCATGCCCAATTCTCCTGTGCCGGTGTTACTGCCGTACATTTTTGTAACAAGGTGCAAATTCTACACTCTGCAACGCCAGTGGCCAATTCAAGTTGCGCCACTTTTTCCGCTTATTCACCCAGGTTTTCGAGTATGTCCTCAACCACAAATTGCACCGGGTATAACTGACCCTGGGCATCGATAAATTCAATCTCGATAGCGTCGTCGACCTCACCCACTCCAAACAGCATCAGATGGCGCCCTCCCGGGACAAAATGTGTTGTTGTACCGCTGGCTAACTCAATCTTCTCTAAACGGCGCATGCGCATGAGCCCGTCTCGCTCTACGGTCTGATGAAACTCAATGGTGCGGATCTGCGGGCTACTGGCGGCAATCAGATTGATGGTCTGTTCTGCGCTGTTGTAAATCTGCAGATAACCGACCGATTTGTCAGATCCCGGTATTGGCGCGCGGATGCTCGCCTGCCGGAAGGTCAGCGCGCCCAGAGTGGTTGCCGGCACGGTGTTGATTGACTCTGGTGCGTGACTTGCGCGTTCGCCGCAGGCACCCAACAAGCCCATCATCACCAGCATCCATATCGCCATGACCCACTTTTGACGCTGCCGCCTACTGCTCAGCGCGGCCCACTGCTCGTTCATGATATTCATACTGCAATTAACAGCCCTAAGCTTACTACAGCTTGTGCGCAGGTGCGTCCTGTGACGCAGTTTTTGCCGCTCCTGCGAGCAGCAGGCATAATCGGGCTTTATTGGGCACGCAGGCCATCCAGATGCTTGAGCATAAATTGTTACGCGCATTGATCGGCGTTTACCAGCGTTTTGTTCTGGCGCTCGTCACGGGCGTTGTCACAGTGCTGGTCACTGCCAACAGCCTGTTCGGTAAGGTGCGCATGTCGCACGAGAACGGCATTCTGCTGCGCGGCCGTATCCGTATCATCGACAATCCGCAAATACCTGCACACGATTTTTTTCAACCTGGCGCCAGCTTCCCCTGCAGGTTGCGCCATGCTGCGGCTTCTTTTCTGGACGACGCTAAACTTGTGGTACGCAGTGCCTCGATCAAATTTGCGGATGCCCGGGTCGACTCACCCATGGATATTCTCATGAACTCAGGCAACGGTCCGCTGTTCTGGAATGCCCGGACCTTTGTTGGCTTTATGCGAGTTTCCATGCGCGGACGGGGCAAGCGTTATGTACCTTATCTGCGCAAACACCCTCAGGCCGCGTTTGGCGGTGGGGATAGCGTACGCCGCTCACCCGAGGCGGTTGACCAGCTCGTATACAACAGTAAAACCGTGTTCGGCTTTGTCGGCGAGGACGGCATCTACCACTATGCACGCTACAGGCTACGTCCGGCAGAAGCACAATCCGACAGCATCACGGCAAACGATCCGGACGACTTTGATCGGGCTCATTCCTGGTTACAGAACCCACATCGCCATGAAACGCGCTCCCGCAACTACCTGAAAGACAAAACCCGGGACTGGCTTGAACAGGGGAATACGCTGAACTACGTGCTGCAGATTCAACTGCGTCTGCCGCCACCGGACGACTATCACCAGCCTGAATGGATTTCATCGACGGTGCCCTGGGACGAAAGTCGCTTTCCCTTTGTTGATCTGGCAGAACTCCACATTGACGAAGCCCTGTCTTACGAGGAGAGTCAGCTCACTTATTTCGATATGAGTCATCACCCGGCTAGTCTGCCTATTCCCCGGGGACGCTCGATTGATGATCCTCATTCACTCAATCAGTTACGTGAAGCCTCAGTCTGGGCTCGTCGGATCCGCCTGCTTTCTTACCGTTTTGGCGGTATTCCTGAACCTTTTCCGGAT
>JBCCUW010000529.1:0-3012 GCA_039196385.1 Pseudomonadota bacterium | reverse complement strand
GACAGATCCAGTAGCCTGAAGACCACCGATCCTGACAATTACCGCACAGCAGCGGCAACCAGTTTCATCGAATCCTTGTCTGCCAAGAGCAATACACAGATCGGCGCGGTCGGGTTCGACCGCAAGAGTGATTTGCTTCAGGGGCTTACTGCTGATCGCCAAGCCGTTGTTAAAGCGATTCAAGGCATGCGCCAGTCGGGTGGGACAAACATCGCTGAAGGTATAGACACCGCCGTGACTGAACTGCAGAACAACGCGCGTCCTGGCGCTTCCAAGCTGGTGCTGCTGTTCACGGACGGAAAATCGAATCAGAACAAAACTCGCGATGCCGCCCGCCGCGCCTTGGCCCAGGGCATTACAGTGCATACGATGTTGTTAGGTTCCAGTGATGCAGGTAGCTCGATTCTTAACGAAATAGCGCAAGGTACGGGCGGTACCTATATTCAGGTGACCGACCCGACCAATCTCGCGGATGCATTTCTTAATCTCAAAACCACCGGTGTGGAAAACGTAACGATCAGCGTGAATGGCTCTGCGCCGCAACCTGCACGACTCACGGGCGGTAGTTTCTCAGGTGAGGTACCTCTGCAGCTTGGACAGAACCAGATTGTGGCCGTGGCATATAGCCTGGATGATCAGGTTCAACAGACCGAACTAACGGTTAATTTAAGAGACGCCAGTTGTGCCGCGGTAGATGTTTCTGCGCTTTACCAGGGATTGCCCGCCACCTCGCTGAATGAACGTGCAGTGCAGATTGTCCTCGACGCGTCACGCAGCATGTGGGGGCAGTTGGATGGCATTGCCAAAATGACTATTGCTAAAGACACGCTGCAGAGTGCGGCGCAGTGGTTGCCGAGTGACCTTGACCTTGCCTTTCGTGCTTATGGCAATACCAGCGCTAGCGAAGCCAGTAATTGTACCGATTCCAACCTGCTGATGCCGTTTGGCACCAACGACCGCGGTGTTTTCAGCGCATCAGTCGGCTCACTATCACCCAAGGGTCAAACACCCATTGCTTATGCACTGCAGGCGGCTGGTGAAGATTTTGCCGGTTTGCAAAGCGAGCGCACGGTGGTGTTAGTCACTGATGGTATTGAAAGTTGCGGGGGTGACCCGGTTGCTGCCGCGAGTGCTTTGGCTGAACAGGGCCTCACTGTACATGTTATTGGGTTTGGTATGGATAATGCCGCTGACGAAGACAGTGCCAGTCTGCAGGCCATCGCCCATGCAGGTGGCGGCCAGTACTTTACTGCAGCAAGTGCAATGGAACTGAAGCAGGCGTTGGAAGCGACCACCGGTACCCAATATCGGATTTCTCAGGGTGGTGATACCGTCGTTCAAAGTGTCCTTGGCTCTGACGAACGTTTTTACCTGCCTCAGGGTGAATACCGGTTGCAGTTGGACAGCATGCCGCCGCAGTCTGTGCCTTTTGAGCTGGCACCGCGAGATCAGCTGAATCTGCAGCTTTCAAAGACAGATGGTGTGTTCTCACATCAAGAGTTGCGTCAGCAGTTGCCGGCCGCGAGCTGTGAGCAAGCGGTTGCATGGCAACAAGGTGATAAAGAAGCGGATCTTCCAGATGAAGATCAGGGCGTGAGTGAACTGTTTGATCAGGCTTCTGTAGAACCGCCATCTGGACAGGCGCAAACTGAAGATATGTTGCTGCCTTAGCGTCAACTAAGGCAGGCTGCGATAAATTTCGTCAATCCAGATTGCTTCGGTGATAGCACTGTCACCCCAGGCGCGCCACTTGGGGTGCAGGCCTTTAGCCTGGGCTTGTAGACTAGTCAGGTTCGCAGCTTTCATCTGGCGGACTTCTTCAACTGTCTTCACCAGCATATCCAGGAATTCTTGCATCCCGGCCTTGTCTGTAAGGCGCCCATGGCCGGGTATCACAATAGTGTCCTCGTTGATCTCCTTCAGCACCTTGCGGATGTTTTCGATATAGCTAAAAGTGTTGCCGCCGTGCTCCATATCGATAAACGGGTACATCGGGTACACCATGGAATCGCCCATGTGCACAACGTTCTGGTTGCGAAAGAACACAACGATGTCGCTGTCGGAGTGACCCACGCCGTAGTACTTCAGTGATACGAGATCACCGTTTATGTGCAGATTCACCTGCTGTGGGAAGGTAATGGTCGGCAGACCCTGTGATTCCAAAGCCTTGTAGTGCATGTTAAACAAAGGCACGCTGCGATCCTCACTTAAGTACTTGCGCACATTGTCATGAGCGATGATATCGGCGCTATGTCCCAGCAAGTTGTTTGCACCGGAGTGATCGTCGTGCCAGTGAGTGTTGATGATGTAGGCTAATCCTTCACCTTTGCCGAACTTGCGCAGCGTGGCAGCAAGTAAGGTGGCTTCATCAGCGTTTCCATTATCCACCAGGAGCAGGCCATCCTCACCGGTGCTGATTGCTATGTTACCGCCTTTGTTGGTCACCAGCGATAGATTGCCTTTAATGGGTGATACCACAAACGCTTCAGAGGCTGATGGTTCTGTGACCGGAATCGCGCCTAGAATCACCAGCATCATTGCGCGTAGAAGATGTTTTATTCTGTCTAAGGCGTTTGTATCGCTCATCAATCAGATCCTGTGGGCTGCTTTCAGCGTATCCAGCGGAACTTGCAATATCTCTGCCACAATCAACTCTGGCAGCCCACCTCGGCACGATCGTTGCATTCCTAATCACTCATTTGTTCGCTCCGGGGGAAGGGTGTGCACGAGTACTGTCTGACAAACAAGTTTTCCACTGTGCATTGTGCCCTGGCGGTACTTACGCTGTTGTTAAGCGCCTGTGCAGAAAAAGTTGTTCAGCCCCCAAGCCGCCCTGTCGCACAGAGTAATAAGGTCATGGTTGACGCACGGATTGTTGAGGGCACAAACCTCGCGGTTGCGGTAAATCAGCTTAACGGTGACAAGATCCTTGCAGTCCAGGGTACGCTTTACCATCAGGCAGCTTCGGAACGCCGTGCTTATCCACTGACCCAATGGCATGATGATGCGTGG
>JBCCUW010000528.1:0-3016 GCA_039196385.1 Pseudomonadota bacterium | reverse complement strand
GCCGCAATCAGCTCCGCTACCGAGCCCCAGCCGGTTTCCAGCGCTGCCTGACCCACAACCGCGGTGACAGATACTGGTAAGTTCTGCAGGGCGCGCTCCACCACAGGTTTCAGAGCGCGCACAAAGTCTTCAGGCGACGCAAAAGCGCTCTGCCGCTGGGCCTGTTCTTGCTGTGCACCGTCTTGTTGCGCACCGACTTGCGCAGATATGCCTCGCGGCGCGATGTTGTGTTCAACACGCGGTGTTGAGACCGCTGCGGGGGATGGTGTGCTCATCTGGTCAGGGTCACCACCTAACTGCCGGACAATGACCGGGGCCAGTCCAATACCGCCATTGCGTGACATGTGCACTGCCATTTCGTGATCCAGCATTTCCTGCTGCATGACCATCTCGGAACTGTTCGTAATATTGTTTTCGGCAAACACCTGGTTGGCCTCACGGGCACTCTTCAGCCACATGTTGATGAAAATGCTCTCAAACTGTTGCGCCGCCTGCTCCAGCTCGGCTTGACTGTCACGGCCATTCCCTTCCGAGGCACGCGCCTGGCTCAAGCCGTCACGCAGCTGGTTCAGCTGCGTATAACCCAGGCGCATGTCAGGGGCGGTCATCTCCATTCAGATCACCACCAGTTCCGCGCGCAACGCACCCGCCTCGCGCAGGGCTTCCAATATCGCCATCAGGTCCCCGGGCGCGGCGCCCACCTCGTTCACCGCTGTAACAATGTCCTGCAGTTGCACACCGGGATCAAACACAAACATGCGGTTGGCGTCCTGCACAATCTCTACCTCAGAATTGGGCACAACCACCGTCTGACCTTCAGAAAAGGCATTGGGCTGACTGGCCTGAGCGTTTTCCGCAATGGTGACGCTCAAGCTGCCATGCGTCACCGCCGCCGGGGCCACTTCTACCTTGTCACCAATCACAATGGTGCCGGTGCGCGAATTGATCACAATACGCGCACTGGTAGAGTCGGGTTCAACATCCAGGTTTTCGATGACAGACAGGAACGACACACGCTGACTGGGGTTAACCGGAGAGCGCACGGCAATGGACGCGGCATCCAGGGTCTGCGCAACTTCCGGACCGAAGGTGGCGTTGATTTTTTCCGCCACCCGGCGCGCCGTGGTGAAGTCGGCGCGATGCAAATTGAACACAATCTGTTCACCCTGACTGAAGCCGTCCGGCGCAGCCACTTCCACCAGGCCTCCACCGGGAATACGCCCGACGCTGGGAACATTGACAGTGACCGAAGAACCATCGTTACCTTCCGCTCCAAAGCCACCGACCACCAGACTCCCCTGCGCCACCGCGTACACCCGGCCGTCAAGTCCTTTCAGCGGGGTCACCAGCAGTGTGCCGCCACGCAGACTTGTCGCATTACCTGCAGAAGACACCGTTACATCGATGGCCTGCCCGGGTTTGGCGAAAGCCGGTAATTCGGCGTGTACTGTGACGGCGGCAACGTTCTTGGTTTGAAACGTAGCGTCCGGCGGTAACTGCACACCCAACTGCTGTAACATGTTGCGAAACGTCTGAATGGTAAACGGGGTTTGGCTGGTCTGGTCGCCGCTGCCATCCAGACCAACCACCAACCCGTAACCGACAAGCTGATTAGCCCGCACACCGGCCACGTCTGTAATATCTTTCAGGCGCTGTGCCTGGGCCTGGGGAACCAGTAGCAACAGCGCCAGGCAAGTTGTCAGGAGGCGCTGCCACAGGGTTGTTGTTTGCGAGTAGTTGTCCATAGTTTTTCCGTTAAACACCGGCTGAAGTCAAAACTGGCTGAAGTCAAAACAGGCCAAAAAGAACAGCCTAAAAAGGGTTCAGCGTGCCGACAAAGAAGCGGGTCAGCCAACCTGCCTGGTTGGCCTGGGCAATCTCGCCGGTACCGCTGTAAGCTATGCGTGCATCGGCCAGCCGCAGAGAGGACACGGAGTTGTCTGAGTTGATGTCTTCCGCACGCACCAGACCGCTGATGCGCACATATTCTTCCCCGCGATTCAATTGAAACCACTTTTCGCCCTGCACCAGCAGCAGCCCATTTGGCAGCACTTTGGCCACTACCGCGGTAATCGTGCCCGTCAGGCTGTTGCTCTGATCGCTTTCACCCTCGCCGCTGAACTGCGTGCTGCTGTCCAGCGAGTTAAAAACACCATCATCGCCAACGCCGCGCACCACGCTGCCAAAGACCTTGGGATTGAGCAGTTCATTGGACGTGTCTTTGCGGATCGAGGTTTCCGCGCTCTTACTGGAGCGGGTCTGCTCTTCCAAGCTGATCGTAATCACATCACCGACCCGCGCTGCCCGGCGGTCACCAAACAGGGAAAGATTGTGGCTAACCTGGTAGAGCGAACCCGCACTGGCCGGTGTTGGGTCCACCATTTCCGGCCACACCGGGGTGTAAACGGGTTCCGGCCGACTGGGGTTCGGCGCCACGGCACAGGCGGTTGTCATCAGCAGCATACTGACGGTCAGGATTGCGCGCTTCAGTCCGGCGCTTGTCTGTTTGAGTTCAAGCATGAGGTTCCTAGATATTCTGTGCGATGTACTGCAACATCTGGTCTGCGGTGGAGACCACTCTGGCATTCATTTCATACGCGCGTTGGGTGGCCACCATGTTGACCATTTCTTCAACAACTGAGACGTTGGATGACTCCAACGCGCCCTGTTGCACCGAACCAACGCCGTTCTGGCCCGGCGCTGATTGCAACGCCGCACCACTGGCTACGGTTTCCCGATAAAGGTTGCCGCCGATGGCTTCCAGGCCCGTGGGATTGATGAAGTCGGCTAACTGAATGTTACCCACCTGGGTGACTGTCCCGTTCACCGAAGCAGAAACCGTCCCATCACTACCAATGGTGATGCCGGTGCTGCCCTGCGGGATATTCACGGCCGGCTCAACCACATAACCCTGGGAACTGACCAGTTGCCCGTCCTGATCAACCGAAAAAGATCCCGTGCGGGTATAACCGACGGAACCGTCAGGCAGGGTGATCTGAAAAAAGCCGCGGCCTTC
>JBCCUW010000527.1:0-3023 GCA_039196385.1 Pseudomonadota bacterium | reverse complement strand
TGCGGTTCAACGTGTCTGGCGAACCCACAAGCAGCCCGGGCATACCCTGGCCGAAGGGTGTCGCCCAGGTTTCCCAAAACCACTGCCAATCCTCAAACAATTTTTGGGCTTTGGCATCAGTCTCCGCGCAGATCATGACGCCACCCCAGCAGGCTTGGTCTCCAGGCTGAACGTCGTGGCCAAAAAGTTTGGCTTCTTCTTCCCACTCACTCCACAACAACTGCAGGAAGTCAGTATTGTCCGACAGAATGATGGGACGGCCTTTATAGCGAGCCCAGAATTTTGCCGTGGTGAGGCTCTGCGAGAAACCACCGTAAAGCGGGATACTGTCCTGCAGCGGTCGCGGTGCAATACCCACT
Source organism: Pseudomonadota bacterium (assembly GCA_039196385.1). Lineage (GTDB taxonomy): Bacteria > Pseudomonadota > Gammaproteobacteria > Pseudomonadales > Azotimanducaceae > UBA4421. Next base: position 2,664 of record JBCCUW010000527.1, on the reverse strand, counting down.
TCGTGGACCGCCATGTCTGGTGACACACCGCGTCCGTAGTTGGTGTAAACCGGGTGTGCGTGCGGATTGACGAACTCAGTGGGCGGAAAATTCCAAAATTGTCCACGGTGTTGAAAGGTCTCCTCCCGTAACGCGCGAACCACAATCTCAACAAATTCGGCAAAGTAAGCACGGTTGAGCTCGTCAGCATGACTTTTGGCGTTCCAGGGCCCGACCGCCGCCAGCTCGGGTTTGACCTTGTAGTTTTCTACCCAGCGCGCCTGGTAGCCGCGTACCAGTCCGACGCCGAAGCGACCGCCGAGCATATGGTCCAGCGTGCTGATTTTTTCCGCGGTTTGCAGCGGGTTGTTGGCGGTAGACACGAAGCCACAGGTAATAATTTTCATGCGTTTGCTGTGTCGGCCGAGATGCATGGCCATCAGGCAGGGGTCGTTGGATATTTCAAATCCCTCTAACTGCAGGTGGTGTTCCGGGTGTCCGTAGCCGAAATAACCGTTCTCGTCAGCACAGCGTGCATAGTCGGCAATCTCATCCAGCATGCGCTGGTAATAGCGGTTATTGTGGCCCGCCATACCCGCTTCCAGCTCTGCGCGACGGCCCACCGTGCAGTACATGAACAATCCGAAGTCCATCACTTAGCCCCTTTTGCCTTATCACCTGCAAGTGCTTGTAGAATATCAGGGTAAGACAAACAGCAGCAGAGGCAATCGGGCATGACGCGGGCGCAGATTCAGCACATCCTGCAACAGTGGCAGGCAGGGGCCATGGATGAACTGGCGGTGTGGCAATGGGGTGAACAAGCGCGTCAGGATTATCGCGAGCAGGGTGGTGGGGACGATGAACTGACCCGCGATATCCTGGATCTGCTGGCTGCGCTGCCGTATGAGATGCTGGTGGTTGAAGACGCAACGGTCCTGCTGGATGCGTTGGCCAATCCCCGGGATGAAACGGATTTATCGGTCAATCTGTTGTGGAATCACATGGATAGTGTTGAGGTCGATACGCGTCGTGAGGTGTACGCTCAGCATCCATTCTACGGTCAGTTCAATGATGCGGACTGATCGGTATCAGTAGGCGAATTGATCAATCCTGCTCTGGGCCTGGCTCAGGCCTTTGCCGCGGATAATGGCCGGATCCAGCCAGCTGCTCAGGGCCTCAGGTACCCAGCACGGCGCGGACTCAGGTAGCTCCTGCACGGTTGACCACTGGCCTGGATAGCTGACGGGAAAGCCATTGCTGTTCAGGGTGTACGCATACAGTCGGCACAACCCCTCGCCTTCCGCATAATCACCAACATACGACAGCCAGGGCACTGCTACATCTGCCTGCTCCAGCAGGTATTGCTGTGCTGGGGCAATATAGTTGCCCAGGTCCCAATCCGCGATCGCGCGTTCGTCCCATACCGCTCCACCAGGTAATTGCTGCTGTTCGGTCAGATAAATTTCGTGGTGTTCCGCCTGACGCACCAGCATCACCCGTGTTGTAAGAATGGGCAGGTCGCTGTGTATGGCGATCAGTTCTTTGCCTGATGGAGACAGGTTGCCCGCCACTGCATCGTTAAACAGGTAGTAACCGGTGGCTGGGGGCGTGCTGGCGCCCGCGTATTTATTGAACAGACCTACGCGATGATGCGGCGATTGATTGTCGGCAGCCTTGTGCCACAAATGCATATTCATCAGCAGCAGGTCGCCGCGTTGCAGACCCGGGTCGACAAAGTCCGCGGCTGCCGGTTTGACCGCTGGGTCCACCTCCAGGCAACTGCTCGCGCCTGCGTGCACGCGTTCCAGGCGATGTGAACCCGGCGCAATAAACAACTGGCCTGTTGCCTGATCAAAATCGCAGAAAGGGATGATGGTAAACAGCCAGTTCATGGATGAGCCCACAGGACGCCAGCGCTTGTAGTCATGGTGGGCAGGCAGTCCGGCACCACCAGGGGTGCGATCGTAGATCACGTAAGCGGTCAGCCTGGGCTGATCGCCTAATAATTGTTCCACGGCCGGGATGATGGTTGGATGTTCAATGATGAAACCCAGGTCGGGGTCGGCTGCGCACTGCGTTGCCAATGTGTAGCGACCCGGAGCGGGAAACACCGGCGCGTTAGGATCGAGCGTGCCATCTAACGGCGGGTTATTGGCTACCCCGCGTTCCAGGCGCAGAATGTCCTGTTCGTTGATGGCGCCTTTGAGCAGCAGATAACCCTCTTCCTGATATTGCTGTTGCTGCGCTTGACTGAGCATGCCACACCCTCCGATGACTCCGTTCGCAACTGTGCCGTCAGGTTGGCAGGGAGTCAAACCAGTGGCGTCTGAATGCCTGCCTTAGTGCTGGCTGAGTTGAGCTTTACGGCCGCGAGCCGCTATGATGCGGCCCGCCTATCCCCACGACAAACCACAGCTTGGCCTGGTTTCGATGAGGCGGGCTGAATCCTAATCAAACTGGGAATAATAAATTGTCCGAGCCCGGTACAAGTAAGCTGGCTGAACTGATTCGTCTGCTGCAGCTGGAGCAGATTGAGGAAAATCTGTTCCGCGCTGTTCATCCGCAGGAACGTGAGCGACGTTTGTATGGCGGGCAGATTATGGCCCAGGCGCTGATGGCGGCAGCCCATACTGTCCCTGCAGAGCGGGTAGCCCACTCGCTGCATGGCTATTTCCTGCGACCCGG
>JBCCUW010000526.1:0-3035 GCA_039196385.1 Pseudomonadota bacterium | reverse complement strand
GCATGGCGGGAGTGGCTTCAAGTTGGTTGATTGGAGATCAAAGCGCCTCAATGTCGGGATTTAACTTTTTGGGAGCAATCACCAAGCCCGTGGCCAATGGCATTGTGGATCTGGCCGGTGTATTCCCCGCAACCGTTGGTGGTCTCCTGGTCATTGCGCTGGGCATTGCGATGATCATGACGTCCGTGATTTACCTCGGCAAAGTGCTTCGGGGTGTCATGACGGGGCGTGCCCGACTGTTGATGCAGAAAGCGCTAGGACGTCGTCCGGAAACGGGGGTCTTGTCAGGTGCGGTAGTTACCGTCTTGGTACAGTCCTCTTCAACCACCACCAGCTTGATTGTGCCGCTTGCCGGATCCGGAATTGTCACCCTTAAACAGGTCTTTCCGTTTACCATGGGTGCCAATATCGGCACTTGTATCACCGCGCTGCTGGCGGCGACCGCCATTGTTGGTGAGAACGAGGTCTTTGCGCTACAGATTGCCCTGGTACATCTGATGTACAACGTGTTGGGGGTTTTGTTTTTCCTCTATGTCCCGTGGCTGAAGTCACTGCCGATACGCGCAGCGACCTGGCTTGGAGAGCGTGCGGGTCAGCACAAGGGCTGGGCGTTCGGGTATATTTTTGCGCTGTTTTTTGTCATGCCCGGCTCAGTGTTCGCAGGTGACGTGCTGTTTGATGACGGCACGTCTCCAGGGCGTGAACTGGACCTTGAGCAGCTGGAGCAGTGTCAGATTGAAGTGGAGGCTTGTGGGATGTCGGTTGAGTGAGCTACATCCATCCCCAGCCTGGTGTGCGCCCCACATTGGTCAGCCGGCTTGTTAGTGTCATGTAGCCCCTGGGTTTTGTCCGCTGATTCGCTGGCGAAATTCTGCCGGCGTCACCTGGTACCACCGTTTGAATGCGCGGCGAAAATTTGCGGTATCGTGATAACCCAGAAGATTGGCGGTCGCTTCTACACTCAGATGATCTTCAGTGAGGTAGCGTGCAGACAGTTCCATGAGGAGTTGTTGACGGATGCGACGATAACTCAGGCCCAATGCGTCTAACCGGCGCGCCATGGTGCGTCTGGAAATATAGAGCGCGCGTGCGACGTCCTCTTCCGTCAACTCGCCAATCGAATTGGAGAGCAACAGCCTGCGAATGCGATCCGGGATCTGCAGCGCTGTGTCCGGCATTCTGTTCATCAAATCGGTGCACAGCTGATAAGCTGCCGCGTAAGCCGCCGGGTCCTGGTCGGGTTTTGTCTGGCGCGCTAATTCCGCGGGCAGCCGCAGCACCGTTTTAGGTTGTGCGAACATCACGGGTACGTGAAAGTAGTCAGCGTACTGGTCAGCATAGTCCGGTTGGGAGTAGGCAAACTCAAAGCGACCGGACTCCAAAGTGCCACCGATGTAGGTTTCGATGATGTTCTGCAGGGTGACGGCAAATGCTTCCAGGATGATGCGCTCGTTGTCGGCGGGAATTTCTGCGCGAATAGACAGTTCGCAGATCAGCCAGTCTTCATCGAAGCTCACTTGGGTCTCAGCGATGGGCAGTCTCAGCGGGGCAAACTCTGCTGGCGTCATGAGGGCGTTAAACAGGTCCGGCGCGTTAACGCTCAGGACGCCGACGGGTCCGTGGATAGAATTGCGCAGATTCTTGCCACAGCGCAATCCCACGGTTGGGTCGCGGATGATGCGCTGACCGTTTTGAATAATGCGAATGAATTCGGCGACGCCAACGTGGGTTGTGCTGCCCGGATAAAGCGCTTCCTGGGATAATCCAGTCCCCGCCAGATAATCGGGCAAATCGTTTTCTTTTAAGCCCAGCACCTGGGCAATCCCCTGTACATAACCACTGTAACTAAAACGGAAGTCTGGCGTATGCGCGGGATGCTGTTGAGTTGTGGCGGCCATATGCTAAGCCTATCGTAGTTTCGGCAAACTTTGGCAAAAAATGACCCTATTGTGGCAAAAAATGACCCGGTGCCAGGTTGTGGGTTCGTGCAGACTTCAAATATCAACATACTGGAGTTCATGATGGCTGAAATGGAACAGGTAAATAGTCAAAACGAGCTGGGGCAACCTCAGGCTGCGGCGAAGGCTGATCCTGCAAAAGAAATTGTTGAGATGCCGACGGCGGAAGATCTTGATCTGACTTCACCTATTCCAGATCCGTACGACCTGCCGCTCGAGGAGTTGAATCCCGCCAACGGAAGGTTGTTCGCGGAAAACAAATTTGCGGCATACTTCGAACGACTGCGCGCAGAAAATCCGGTTCACTTGAATGAGACGCCATTTACCGGTCGTTTCTGGAATCTGACCCGCTACGAAGACATTAAAGCCGTGGATCAGGATGACGCTCGCTTCTCATCAGCGAAAGGTTTTGTGCTGGGGCCACGCACGGATGCACAACTGCCTGAAGGCAGCTTGAACGGCATGAGTCTACCGATGTTTATCGGCATGGATAATCCCGTGCATAACGACCAGCGTAAAACGGTTGCGCCGATTGTGGGCCCGACCAATCTGGCACGCATGGCACCTTTGATTCGCGAGCGCGTCGGGCAGATTTTGGATGGATTGCCCGTCGGCGAAGAATTTGACTGGGTTGAGCGGGTTTCAATCGAGCTGACCACGCAGATGCTTGCCACGTTATTCGATTTCCCCTTCGAAGAGCGGCGCAAACTGACCTACTGGTCGGACGTCGCCACCGCGATGCCGGGCGCCGGAGTAATAGAGACAGAAGAACAGCGCACCGAGATTATGCTGGAGTGTGTGACCTACTTTGCCGAACTGTTTGCTGAGCGCCAGGAGAATCCCGGGGACGATCTGATCTCCATGCTGGCCCACGGTGAACATACCCGTCATATGAATCCCATGGAGCACCTGGGTAACCTGTTGCTACTGATTGTTGGCGGTAACGACACGACTCGTAACTCTCTCAGTGGCGGTGTGGTGGCGTTGAATGAATTCCCTGCTGAGTTCGACAAGCTGCGCGCTGATCACAGCCTGATTAACAACATGGTGGCGGAAATCATCCGTTGGCAGACCCCG
>JBCCUW010000525.1:0-3060 GCA_039196385.1 Pseudomonadota bacterium | reverse complement strand
TACCGATGCCTGCTTCGTTGCTGTAAGCACCGCGCCTGATCCCGTACAGGATGAGGGTCAACAAGCTGCCGCCAGCGGCGGCTTCACCGCTAAACGCATCAGCCATGATTAATTGGAGCGCCGGACCCACCTGGTCAGCGTTTAAACCCAATGCGACGATCACAGCGCCGATGTAGAGCGCAGTCATACTCGGCACAATGGCTCGCGCGACGCTGGCGATGCGTTGCAGCCCGCCAAACACGACAGCACCTGCGAGCAGCGCCAACAGCACGCCACTTGCCAGGTTGAATGCAGTCGGGTCAGCTTCTGCAGCCAGCCAGCCCTGCTCGATAAAGATCAGATCACGGAAAATCTGGATGAGTTGATTGCTCTGTAAGGCCGGCAGGCAGCCGATCATGCCCACCCCGGCGAACCAGTAGGCGAGAAAGTGGTACTTTCTGGGTAGTCCCTCGCGGATCACATACATCGGCCCGCCCTGAAGCTCTCCAGCAGAGTCTCGGCCGCGGTACATCACAGCCAGCGAGCAGGTGAAAAACTTGGTGGCCATACCAATGAGCGCGGTCATCCACATCCAGAAGATGGTGCCTGGACCACCAATGCTGATCGCCAGCGCAACACCGGCGATATTGCCCATGCCGATTGTCCCGGCAAGTGCCGCGGATAACGCTTTGGCATGGTTGACGTGGCCCGGGTCGTCCGGACGATCATACTTACCTCGCACCAGCTCCAGCGCATGGCCGAGGTAGCGAAACGGCTGCAAGCCGCTGTAGCAGATGAAACCAATGCCGCCGCCGAGCAGCAAAATGAGCAGCCAGGGGCCCCAGGCCAGGTCGGCAAAGGTGGTCGCGGCAACGCTGATGATGTCGAGCATAGGGCGTCAAAAAATGGCAGTCATGTTGCAGGTTAAACGTTTCGGGGTTCTGCTGCAGCAGGTGGATGGTTACTTTGACAATAATACTGACTAAGCCGGCTCCACTAGGCGTGTAACCGATACCGTTGGTCGGTGATGGCTGGCTTACCGTCGTTCATCTGCTATGTTGCGCGCTGAATAGAAGCGTTTATGGGGTGCGGCATGTCCCACACCGGTTTTGGAGCCGAAGCAGAAGCCGAGTCTGACCAGGTTGAGCTGGATAAAAGTACGCTGGACAAGGGTGTGCTGGGCAAGGCCACCAGCTATCCGTCTACCTATACGCCCTCACTTCTGCACTCACTTCTGCGCGCAGATACCCGCCGGGAGGCTGGTCTGAGTACCGTCGTTACGGCTGCTGTGAAGGGTGAAGACTTGTGGACCGGTTACGAGTTTTCCTGGCTCGACAACCAGGGTAAACCGATGGTGGCGGCGTTGCGCCTGCGCATACCCTGCCAGTCAGACGCGGTGGTAGAGAGCAAGTCGTTAAAACTTTATCTGAACAGCTACGCGCAGACCCGTTTTGATACTCGGGCTGAGGTGCTGAGGACCCTGGATGGTGACCTGTCGTTAGCGTTTCGATCCCCGATCCTGGTGGAATTGATTGATCTGCAGCAGCTGAATGTCGACGTTGCTCAGCTCAGTGGCATGTGCCTGGATGATCTGGACGTATTCATTAAAACCTACGAGCGAGATCCGCAGTTGCTGGCGCTGGAAGAATCTGAAGTTGAGGTCAGTGAAGCGTTTTATACCGACTTGTTTCGCAGCCTGTGCCCTGTGACGGGCCAACCCGATTGGGCTTCGGTAGCGGTGGAGTACACCGGACCGGCCATTCAGCGCGACAGCCTGCTGCGCTACCTGGTGTCCTACCGGAATCATCAGGCATTTCACGAGACGACAATAGAGCAGATTTATGCAGATTTGCTGAACCGGTGTAAGCCGCGCCGGCTGTCTGTTTACGGGCGCTTTCAGCGGCGTGGGGGGCTGGACATCAATCCAATCCGCGCCAACTACGCGATCAGTGCGCCGGTAGCACGCCTGCCCAGACAATAGGGTTATTCAGTCTCGGCGACTCGGCGCAACTACTGTTTGCAGCCATTTCCACCAGCGGTTGTCTTTGCGCAGCATGCGCTCCAGACCATCCATAGTCTGGTCCAGCTCAACGGGATCACCCAGCAAGGCGGAACGCGGTACCAGCGGTTGGTCCGCATGCAGTTCGCGAATCACGACAGCAGGATTGCCGGCTGCAATCACGTTGGCAGGAATAGAACGGGTTACGACGGAACCGGTGCCAATAATGCTGTTGTCACCTACGGTCACCCCCTTACAGATGATGCTGCCATCCCCAATCCAGGTGTTGTTGCCCAAAGTCACCGGTTTAGTGGTGCCAATGGAACGGGTGCGGTCGTAGAGGTCGTGCCAGTCTGCGTCGGTGACGTAGACACCGGCTGCAAGCATGGTATTGGCACCGACGTGCACGGTGGCTGCGGAGTCAATGCGCACCCCCGGGCACAGTAGAACGTAGTCTTCGATCTGGATGGCGCCGCAACCATCCGGATGGCGCCAGGTGGTCAAGCGCACTGTGCGATCTCTGGCAGTGACCACATGGACGCCGTCGCCCAGGCTGATGTTCTCGCCATGGATCTTAAAGTTCCACGGTTTCATGATCATGGGCCGCACGCCCAGAGCGTCGAGTTGTGGACGGATAAAGTGGCGCGTCCAGGTGGCTTCCAGCATACCCTGAAGGCGCTTCAGTGCGTAAGGACGGTGATCGTGTCGCAAGTCAGTAGGCTTATGATTGGCGGCTGATGGACTTTTCAGGCTGAAGCCGACAGCTTGTACAGGTTTTCCAGAAGAGCTGCAAGGGATGGGCAAAGCTGATGGGGTTCAGGCGGCGCTGTCTGCCTGCAGGGCGTCAGCAGCGGCCTCGTCCGACGGCCCTTCCGTGGATTCGGGTTCGGTGGTTTCAGATTCGCTGCGTTTACTTGCGGCGGGCTGAGTCGCTGCGTCGTCGCTGGTCTCTTTGCCGGTCTTGGCCGGGTTGTCCGTACTCGCATCAGCAGCATCGATGGCATCGCTTTCCGGGACCTGGCCTTCAGCCTGCAGTTGACGTTGCAACTCTGCATTCTCCTGCTCCAGGGTTTGAATACAGT
>JBCCUW010000524.1:0-3064 GCA_039196385.1 Pseudomonadota bacterium | reverse complement strand
GGGTTTACGCAGAGCCAATGCAGTGCGCAGCTTTCTCGTTGAAACCGGCGGCCTGCATCCGGAGCGGGTGCGCGCGGTGAGCTATGGTGAAGACAGCAGTCGTATGCTTGAGCCCGGGGCCTGGGGAGATGCTGGCGCCGCAAATAGACGGGTTTCGTTAGTGGTGGACTATCTCGGGCCTATCGCGGGTAAGTGATTTTGCGCAAAGAATACCGATGTTTGGTACCACAAATAGCGAATAGTCGTTGGTGCGCTTAATCTATATCGTTCGCGTCATCATTAAGCAGTGAAGCAAGAGTGCTGTATGAAAGTAGTGATGGCTGCGTTTTTCGCCTTGTTTGCGAGCAGCGCATTTGCGGACAGATCATTTGCCGACAGACAAATGGGCTCGTGTGTTACACCGGGCCTGCTGACACAGTCGTTTGATGTGCGTGAAGCGCCTGCTGACGCGCTACCGCCCAACCTTCGCCCGGAACCGGCGGTCATCCATCTGCTGATCAGTCGGCCTGATCGCGACACAGGTCCAGACGAGGCGAGCGTGTCCGCAGATATGACATGGTTGAGCAAGCATGATGTCTGCGCTGTCCCCAGTCTGGCGAACATTGCAGCGCTCGATCCCAGTTTTCTGCAACAGCATCATCCTGATGCTGACGGGACACAGCCACACACCTGAGGCTGTCCACCTAAGGGAAGGGGCGCTAGAGATCGGCGTCCCCACCCCAACAGAATTTCTATTTGAGTTTAACCATCCGATTATTTGGAGATATCACTATGCGCGCATTAAAAACAATTGCAGCAGTCACTCTGTTGGGCTCGACCGCTCAGCTTCACGCACATCAGGCCGGCGACTTGATGGTGCGAGCCGGCATTGCCAATGTTGATCCCGACGCCAGCAGCTCTGCGCTGGTGCTTGACGGTACGGCCATTGGTAGCTCTGAGGCTGACGTAGACGATAACACGCAGCTTGGCTTGACGTTTACTTACATGTTGAGCGACAACTGGGCGATTGACGTGCTTGCATCAACGCCATTTACCCACGACATCAGCGCCTTTACGGGTGATCTGGGCCTGGGGACGGTAGACGCAGGAGAAACGTCACATCTGCCGCCTACGGTCTCTCTGATGTGGTTCCCGGCGCAACCTGGCAGCGCGTTTCAGCCATACCTCGGGGTTGGCGTGAACTACACAATTTTCTTTGAAGAAGATGTCGACTCTGAACTGGAAGGTGTCCTGGGCAGTGGGTCCCTGGAGTTGGATGACTCAGTGGGTCTGGCGCTGCAGGCAGGTTTTGACTACCGTCTCACGGAAAACATGTATCTGAATGCGGGTGTCCGTTGGATTGATATTGACACGGACGCGGAGTTTGAGTTTGACAACAATCGTATTACGACCGACGTCGACATTGATCCATTTGTGTACATGGTGGCTGTAGGTTGGAAGTTCTAACCGCTCTTTCCGGGGCGCGTGGCTGGCTTGAAGGTATCCAGCATGAGCCACGCGCTCTGGATTGGTGCGCTCTGCGTCAACGTGGTCAGCTACCTGTCTGTTCGCCTGTCTGGTGCTGACGAGCCGCGATAGCGGCGCGTATCTCAGCGTGCCGCTTTTTGTCGATGTCGTACCGCAGGTATAGCAGTACGCCGGCGAGCGATAGCAGGCTGGTGGCTGGTCCCTCGGTAAAACCCAGCCACCACAGTGTATCCGGATCAACTGTCCCCGCTACGGCACCGCGCGGAAAGTTGATGATGTCCAGAACAACACCACCCAGAATAGCACCCATGGCGCTGGTCACCTTGCCCGCAAAAGAACGCGACGAGTAGATGACGCCCTCCCGGCGAATCCCTGTCTGTAACTCTACTTCGTCCGAGATGTCAGCAAACATAGAATTGAAGCTGGCGAAAATGACGGGCAGGCAGATGCCCTGCAACAGGTAACGCGAAAAGTAGATCCAGAAAATCCACTCGGAATCGTTGTCGGGAAACCAGGATACGTCCAGCAGGCGCAAGACCAGAGCAGCATTAGCATTAATCACCACAAAAATGGCCGGCACGACCAGAGCCAGGCGTTTGTCCAGAACGCGGGTGATCCAGGGCGCCAGCGGCAGTCCGATCCACAAGCCGATTAACGTGCCGATAGAAACCAGTGCCAGCTGCTCCGTGGGTAACCCCCAGAAATGTACTCCCATAAATGGGCTCATTACCGCTTCGACGGCGATGGCAAACGTCGTCAGTAACAAGCCGAACAGGATGAGACGGTAAGAACGGTTACTGAATACGGCCTTAAAGTCGCTGATGGTATTTTGCAGCGTCAGGCTGGTTGTTGTTCTGGCCAGATCAAGGTGTTTGATTTCTTTGCGGGTACCAAAGCAACAGTACATGATGGCGATAAACATCAAACCGGCAAAAAATTCCGCGAACGGCGTGTAGCGGTCCGGATTCAAGGTACCCGGGTTGTACAGCTCGGTGGTGGGAAAAAAATAGCGATACCCGATAAAAGACACTGCTGCCATAGCGGTAATTGAGAATACCGTGCTCAGGGCAAATAGAGTCGAGCGCTGATGATAGTCCTGAGCCATTTCGGCGCCCAGGGCAAGATGTGGCACGTAGTAGAAGGTCAGTGAACCGCGCACAAATATGGCAAATATGGTCAGCCACAGGAAGTGACCCATCGTGTCCATCCCATCCGGTGGGGAAAACAGCGCGATAAAACAGATCAGCAGTGGAAAAGCGGAGATGAACATAAACGGATGTCGGCGTCCCCAGCGGCTTCGTGTGCGATCGCTGATGACACCGGCAACGGGATCTGTGACGGCATCAAAGACCATGGCAATACCCAAGGCGAGTCCTGCCAGGGAACCGGGAATACCGATAACCTGCTGATAGTAGAACAGCACAAAGACGTTAAATGATTGATTTTTAACGCCTTCCGCAGCCTGGCCCGCACCAAAGGCGAACATGGTGGGTAACGATAATTTACGCATGAATCAGGGCGTCGGCAGCACTGGGCCAACCGGCGTAACGGCAACAGGCTCTTGAACTCAGCAATGTGGTCACTACTTGGGGGTGAG
>JBCCUW010000523.1:0-3068 GCA_039196385.1 Pseudomonadota bacterium | reverse complement strand
CACAGCCACCAGAATGGTCACAGCCTGGGCTAGAAACGTCAGGTACTCGTAGAGGTATTCCATAAGATCCAGAGTCAAAAAAACAGCGCGCTACTGTATCGGTTCACACGGTGTGACGTCTACAAATTTACTGTTTGCAGCACTTGCCTGTGCCGCCTCACCACCGGAAAATTAATGCATAACTCAAGCAGCGAGACTATTTTGGCAACGGCCCAAACCGCGCGCGCAACAGCGCAGCAGATCGAAAAGATCTTACAACAGCAATACCACCCGGAGGCTTGCGCGGATCTGGATGTCAACGTCACCCTGGACTGGCAGGACGACACGCTGCACTTTCACCTGGGTGGGCCTGAGCTCGTATTTAAGCCAGCGCCCGAGCCACTGGAGATGATCATCTATACCCGCAATGCCAGCCAGCTGGCTGACCTGCTGCAGGGTCAACTGAACCCGGTGGAAGCGTTCACCTGCGGCGACCTGCGCAGTAACGGTTATCTGATGTGGGTTTTTCGGGTTCTGGCCAGTTTTCCACCGCGGCGCGCTGCCGACTGACGTTCACAGCGCCCATGCAACGCGCCCATTCAACGCTGCAGGCGATCAATAAACTCCTGAATCAGCCAACCGGAGATCGCAGTTTTAGGCGGAATCTGCGGCAGGTTGTTCGCCGAAAACCATTGCGCGTCAGCTATTTCATCAGCCTGACAGACGATCTCACCACCCGCATACTCAGCATGGAAACCCAGCATCAGCGAGTTGGGAAAGGGCCAGCTCTGAGAGCCAAAATACTCCAGGCCATCCACCCGCAAACCCACTTCTTCGTAAACTTCACGGTGCAGCGTCTGCTCGATGGACTCACCCACCTCAACAAAACCCGCGAGGGTGCTGTACATGCCGTTGGGCCAGGCTGCATTACGCGCCAGCAACATTTCTTCACCCCGGGTCACCAGCACAATGATGCTGGGGGAAAGCCGCGGGTAGTTGATGTGACCGCAACTGTGGCAGTGTTTGGCTCGGTCTTGAGGATGATCGTGCATGGGCGCTCCACAACGACCGCAAAACTGGTGGGTGGCGTGCCATTCAACAATCTGCTGCGCTCTGCCAGCCAGGTAGAACAATGACTGCGCCGTGCGGCCCAGCAGTGCGCGCAAACCCAGCAGCGCAAAGCCCTCACCCGGTGAACCGGTTGCAGACAGAGCAAAACACGGACGGTTCTGGTAGTGCCCCAGAAAGTGTTTGCTGTCGACCTGCATGTCCAACCAGCGGAACTCATCCGCGGTGACCGGTTCTGGCGAGCCATGATTCGACTTACACACCAACTCGCCCGCACTGAACACAAAGTACCAGGCGTCGCCGTGATCGGCGCCCTCCGGCATATTGTGATCGGGGTCAAATTCGTCGGGTTGGTTTGGCCACATTCTGGCAATCCTCTGGCTTTTATTTCTGCACAAAATATCACATCCGAACCCAACCCACCTATACTCACACAAGGCGGACTTCGCACACTGTGATGGTGCATCATCTTGCTCAGGCAGTGCCTTTAAGGCTAAGGTTAGCGCGCCATCGAAGATGCATCACGCCCGGACAGGGGCCATCCACCTGACAAGGACACCCAAGGACCCAGCAAAGGACACCCCTTAAGGCAAATCAATGAGTGCACTCTCCCTCAACTCCTTTTCCCAGAATTTTCTCGGTCAGGCGCCGGACTGGTACAAACTGACCATTGTCGCGTTTCTGGTCGCCAACCCGTTACTGTTGTTTATTGCGGGGCCTTTTGTCACCGGCTGGTGCATTGTGCTCGAATTTATTTTTACCCTGGCGATGGCATTGAAGTGTTATCCCCTGCAGCCGGGCGGGTTAATTGCCTTTGAATCCGTCATCCTGGGGTTGGCCACCCCGAACGCCATCCGCGACGAAATTTTCGCTAACTTTCAGGTCATCCTGCTGCTGATGTTCATGGTTGCCGGTGTGTATTTCATGAAAGAGCTGCTGCTGTATATCTTTACCAAAATCCTGTTGCGCGTACGGTCCAAATCACTGCTGTCATTTCTCTTCTGTATTGTTTCTGCGGTTTTGTCTGCTTTCCTTGACGCCCTGACGGTCACCGCCGTAGTGATCAGTGTCGGGGTCGGGTTCTATTCCGTTTATCACCGTGTTGCCTCCGGCAAACAGTTTCTGGATGATCATGAGCATGCTGAGGACACGTCGATCCAGGACCGACATCGCACTGATCTGGAACAGTTCCGCGCGTTTCTGCGCACCCTGCTCATGCATGCCGCTGTAGGCACCGCTCTCGGCGGCGTCTGTACCACCGTGGGAGAGCCACAGAACCTCCTGATCGCCAGCACCATGGGTTGGGAGTTTATTGAGTTCTTTTATCGCATGGCACCGGTGACGATGCCTGTGCTGGTCGTCGGCCTGATGACTTGTCTGGCACTGGAGAGAACCAAAATACTCGGCTACGGGCACGAAATACCAGCACGAGTGCGCGATATTCTCCAGGAGTTTGACCAACACGAAACTGACGTACGCACCGGGCGTGACCAGGCGCGTCTGATCGTGCAGGCGGTTGCCGCCATATTTTTGGTCTTCGGCCTGGCGTACCACGTTGCCGAAGTCGGCATTATCGGCCTGTCCATTATCGTGTTGCAGACGGCATTTAACGGCGTGATCGAAGAACACCAGCTGGGGCATGCGTTTGAAGAAGCGTTACCCTTTACCGCCCTGCTCGTTGTTTTCTTTGGCATTGTTGCAGTCATACACGAGCAACACCTGTTCTCACCGGTCATCAACTATGTGCTGGCCCTGCCGGAGACGATTCAACCGGGGATGTTCTACATTGCCAACGGCTTGTTATCCGCCATATCAGATAACGTTTTTGTCGCCACCGTGTATATCGGCGAAGTCAGGGCCGCATTTGATGCCAACACCATTTCGCGCGAGCAATTCGATCTGCTGGCCGTGGCGATTAATACAGGGACCAACATCCCGAGCGTAGCCACACCCAATGGCCAGGCTGCATTTCTGTTTCTGTTAACGTCCTCACTGGCCCCGTTAATCAGGCTGTCCTACAT
>JBCCUW010000522.1:0-3068 GCA_039196385.1 Pseudomonadota bacterium | reverse complement strand
GTTTGTTTGTACCTTTCCCGGGCACTGGGCAGCCATGCGCGGTTCGTTCATCGTCTCCGGATAAAATTTGCGCCGCGTGGGCCAGCGCGGCGGCCAACAGAGAGAGCTTTAAATGCGCTCTGCAAACTCATTGAGCACGCAGGATATCAACCCCCGAATTGTCCGCACAGCGGGTTTGTTGGCCGTCGCGGGAGGCCTTGTGAACGCTTTCAGCGACTATCTTCTGCAAGGCGGGGTCTTCGCGCGAGCGGCTGTAAACACGTACGCCAACCTGAGCGAAGCGCCTTATGACCTGGTGGCGCTCGGGAGCATTATCGGCAATGCCGCACTGCCATTGTGGTTGCTCGGTTTTCTGCCCCTGTACATCGCGCTTGCCCCAGCAGGTCGCTGGTTTGCCATACCACCCGTGGTGTGCCTGGGCTACGTATTCACACTGTTTCCTGGCTACCATGGTTCATATGCTCTGTATGCTGCCGGCTTCCAGGCAGCGCGCACGCCGACTCCTGAAACCACTGCAGTTTTAGGCACAATGACCACCCGCATGCAAGATTATCACGACATGATGATGAGCCTGATTGGCGTCTTCAGCGTCACCGGCAGCATCCTGCTGTTGGTCGCGATACTCACAGGGCGAACGCTGTTTTCACGCTGGATGGTGCTGCTGACACCCATTGTGGTGCCGTTGACGCAGCCTTTTGTGGAAATGTTGCCAGCACCGGTGGGTGGACTGATCCGACCTGCCTGGGGCACCCTGCTGTTCAGCGCGTTGTTTCTCGCCGCTACTGTCGTCACGTGGACCAGGCGACCCGCAGGCAACGCCACACCAGTCTAGGAAGGATTCTGATCTTTCGCCTTGGCGCGCTGCGCCTCCCAGAACGATTTGAACTCAGCGGTGGAATTGGTTTTAGGATAAGGCTCTGCCGGGATCTCACAATCGAGGAACTCACACAACGGCCCCCATCCCTCACCGGGCTCGTAAACCAGCAACTGCTCAGCGGGCACCGAATCTATCACCGCCTGATTGTGTGCTTCAAAAACCTTGATGGCATAAGCCTTATCTTCAATACGACCGTCAAACACCCCCTGCCAGATCACCGCGTTAGCCATCTGCCAGCCCTGTTGCGCCCGCGGATGCGGATTTTCGCTGTTGCTTTTTGAGATGGGCCAGATGGTATTCATCACACTGCGGTGCCAGGCTTCCGGGTCGCGCCTGGACAGCAGGATTTTGGCGTCGGGAAACGCGCGCCACTGCTGACGCCAATAATTACAGGAGGGCCAGTCTACGCTGGCTTGAAATCCTTGAAATAGCGCGCGCCAGTCCGGCTCCTGGCCACCCGCACAATTGATCCATTGCTGCACGTGCTCCGGATGGTGCTCCACTTCCATCATGTGATAACACTTATCGAAGCCCAGCTTTTCCAGCGCAAATTTCAACGATAACGTACCAGTGCGACCAAAACCGGCGCCTATGATTTTAAGACCCATGACCTGCCCCTTTCTGTGTGGTGCCCATCTGTGTGGTTCCCATCTGTGTGGTTCCCATCTGTGTAGTATCAGGCTGCGTACTCCCGACCGCCTGGTTTTCAGCCACATCGGGTGCATCCAGTGGCGCCAGTTCCTGCAGGATTTCGTCAACCTGCGCCATGTCCAGCGCACTGGTATCCATGGCCATGAGTATATAAACAAACAGTTGCGCGCCCAGCGAGCCATTGTTCACCTTGGAACGCAGATTGCTTTCGTTCTGGTGCACACCCAGCTGCGCCAGCGCGCGGCACAGGTCTTTGTATTCCATGCCCTTGAAGGCCATACGCGAGCGTATCAAACGCCTGATTGTTTCGCGCATGGGTGGTGAATCGAACATCTTGGCCACTTCATTCCCCAACAGTTACGCCATTTATTATCAACATTTGTCATATTTATTCAATTTATATTGCTTTATTTTTTAAAATATTTGATAATTCAAAGTCCTTTTTAAGTAATTAATGCGGTTTTATATGGATATTTGTCTATTTTATTCAACGCCTAATTGGAGATAAGATGGCTAAAGCCGTTGTTTTGCCCTATTTCTGGATAAATTTCGTCAATAAGCAGGAGCCATGTGATGTTTGAATCTGTCACTTTAGTTGCGGTACTTGTATTCGCCTTCATTCTGATCACCACCGCTGTGAAGTCTGTGCCACAGGGTTACGGCTGGACGGTGGAACGCTGGGGTAAGTTCCAGCGCACCCTGGAGCCGGGGCTGCATTTCATCGTGCCGATCATGGATAAAATCGGCCACAAGCAGAATCTGATGGAGCAGGTATTGGACATCCCACCCCAGGAAGTCATTTCTTCGGACAACGCCCAGGTGCTGACCGATGCGGTGTGTTTTTATCAGATCCTGGAGCCAACCAAGGCTTCATACGAGGTCAACGATCTGGTCCGCGCCATGCAAAATCTGGTCATGACCAATATCCGTGCCGTCCTGGGCTCCATGGAGCTGGATGAGATGTTGTCGAACCGCGACCGCATTAATTCGGAGTTGTTAAACAAAGTAGACGACGCCACCGACCCCTGGGGCGTTAAAGTGACCCGCGTAGAGATTCGCGACATATCGCCGCCCCGCGATCTGGTGGACAGCATGGCCCGCCAGATGAAAGCAGAACGGGAAAAGCGCGCCCAGATTCTAGAAGCTGAAGGTGAGCGCGAGGCGGCTATCACCGTGGCGGAAGGCCACAAACAGTCTGAAATTCTCAAGGCAGAAGGTGAACTGGAAGCCGCCAAGCGCGAAGCAGAAGCTCGCGAGCGTCTGGCAGAAGCTGAAGCCAAAGCTACCGAATCGGTTTCGCAAGCGATCAGCAGCGGTGATGCCCGCGCCATTAACTACTTCATAGCCCAGAAGTATGTGGATGCACTGGGTGAGCTGGCTGCTTCCAGTAACAACAAAGTCATGATGATTCCACTGGAAGCCAGCAGCGTGATCGGTTCTATTGCAGGTATCAGTGAAATCGCTAAAGATGTGGTTCACACCGATAAACCACACGTTCCAGGCGCATCCTGAGCCAACTGGCACGTGTTATTGGAGTAAG
>JBCCUW010000521.1:0-3069 GCA_039196385.1 Pseudomonadota bacterium | reverse complement strand
AGGCTGACTCCATCCCCTTGCCATGGAGGATCTGTGACACTATGGGCTTGGATCCAGGAAATGATACTGACTACTTTCAGTTCACCGGTGCTGGTAACCAGGCAGAGCAGGGGTTTCCACTGATTTCCGATGCCGATGGCGCAGAGGTGGCCGCGGGGCCATTGGCGCACCGTCTTAACCGCGTGTCTGCAGAATATGTAACAAATCTGGCACAGGCCGGATTTGATGTCGTGCTGGATTTTGTCGCGTTGGAACCGGTTTTTTTGGTGCCGTATCAGAGTGCCTTGGCTGCGGTGCCTGTGGGTTTTGTCGGGCTGTTTTGTGATGACGAAGAGTTGGACCGGCGCAATCAACAGCGGCCCGACCGGGCCCCGGGGTTGGCGCTGCGGCAGCAACGCAGCGTGCATTTCTGTCGATCTGCTTATGATCTTGAGCTGAATAGCACGGCCCACGATGCAACAGATTTAGCCGCGCGGGTAATCAGCCACTTTGCGAAACATCCGCCAACGCCCGGCATGTGAGGCTCACTAGGAAGGCCTGATACCGAGGCTAAAATACTGAGGCCAAACAGTGAGGCTAAATAGTTTTGTTTTCGCGGGTGTTTCCCGCGCGCCTGGGTTTCGCTACACTGATCCAATGCGTCTGAACTGACTCCAATCCAACTGTCCTTCCTCCACCAGCTCGCTGGTGGCTCACCGTGTCTGGATTCGGAGCATCCCCCTTGTCTCAATTTACTTCTCTACGTGTTGTACGCGTTTACACGCTGTGGATATTCACGCGTGCCATATTGCATCGCGGCTGGTGGCTGGTCGCCAGTCTGTATTTCATCATTGAAGCCCAATTCACGCCCTTTCAGTTGGTGTTTGTCGGTACCGCCCAGGCGCTGACAGCATTGTTGTTCGAAATGCCGGCCGGTGTGGTTGCAGATCGGTTCAGCCGTAAGTGGTCGCTGGTCCTGGGTCAGTTGATTATGGGCTTGAGCATGCTCGCCACGGGTTGGTTCAGCACCTTTCCGGCACTGGTGTTGACCCAGATGTTGTGGGGGCTGTCCTGGACGTTTCTATCCGGTGCTGATGCCGCCTGGTTAACCGACGAACTGCGCGACCCGGGTCTTGCTAACCGCAGCATCGCGCGGGCCGGGGCCTGGGAGCAGGTTGGCGGTATTGTTGGCATTGTATTGCTGGGTGCGCTGGCCTGGCTGACGAGTTTTGTATTGGTCCTGCAAGTGGCGGGTTTGTTGATGATGCTACTTGGCGGATTCGTCGCGGGTGCGTTTCCAGAAAAGCACTTTGCGGCAATTGATCGGAAACTGTCCGCGCTCACAATTTTCCGGCAGGGATTGCTGCTGGCCCGCGACGATCGCGCAATTCAGACCGTGCTGGTTGCTATAACGCTGATCTCGGCTGCTGAAGCGATGTTTACCAGGCTGTATCAGAAAGGCCTCGTTGACCTCGGGTTGCCCCCCGGGTTGGATCCGGTGTTATGGTTTACTTTATTAGCCGTGCTGGGCATGTTGCTCAGCGCTATTGTGTTGCGCTGTGCATCCGTTTGGGTCAGCCATGCCGGTTGGGTAAGGTTGATGTTTGCCGGCAGTTGCCTCCTGGCGGGTGTTGGTCTGGCGGGTTTTGCGTTGGCTGCTCAGCCCGTGCTGGCCATGGTCTTTGTGATTGTGGTTAACGGAGTGGCTTGGTCGTTGCTGCGCATGCTCGGTGTCATCTGGGCAAACAGCCGAGTGCCCAGCGCCATTCGCGCGACTTTGCTGTCGCTGCTGTCCCAGGTGGAACATCTCGGCAAAATTGTGCTGGGTACCGCACTTGGGGTGCTGGCTCAAGGGGGCGGTATGGACAAGGCAATGTGGGGTGCTGCGTGCATCATGCTGACAGCCGCAGTCCTGGTGATGATGTTCCACTCCCTGCAAAAGCGGCGCTCAGCCGGGTAAAGTGGGTTAAATCACTCTTAGCTTATGGGAAGAAACGTTATGACAGCAGAAGTTGCTGTTTTCGGTACGTTGCGTTTTCCGCCTGAACGCATGGTAGATGTGCGGCCGGGGCTGAAAATGCTGGTGGATGAGACTTATGCGAACGACGGCTGCCTGGCTTATGACGTCGGCGAAGACCCGTTTGATCCAGGTCTGGTGCGTTTTTCTGAGTTATGGCCTGATCGGGCCAGCCTCGATCGCCATCTGCAGGCTCCGCATCTGGTTCCGTGGCGTGCAACGGCCAGAGAGTGTGGGCTTATTGAGCGCAAATTTACGTCCTATGACGTGAGCAATCCGGTGGAAGTTTGGCCACCACAGCAGGGCAGCGCGAATTGACGCTGGGTGAAGCTGCACGCTACTGGCTAAAGCTCGGTTTTATCAGTTTTGGCGGACCCGCCGGGCAGATCGCCATGATGCATACTGAACTGGTAGAGCGTCGGCGCTGGCTCAGCGAACAGCGTTTCCTGCATGCGCTGAACTACACGATGGTGCTGCCCGGACCAGAAGCGCAGCAGCTGGCGACCTACATGGGATGGCTGATGCACGGTACGTTTGGTGGCCTGATCGCCGGGCTGTTATTTGTCGTGCCCTCGCTGGTGTTGCTCGTGGTCTTGAGCTGGGTTTACCTTGTTTATGGTGATGTGCCCGCGGTGGCCGGTTTGCTTTATGGCATCAAACCTGCTGTGACCGCCATTGTTGTGCTGGCCGCATACCGTATCGGCACCAGAACGCTCCGCAACCGTGCGCTTTGGCTGATTTCTCTGGCGGCCTTTCTGGCCATATTTTTGCTGCAGATTGCGTTTCCCTACATCGTGCTGGCTGCGGCGGTCATTGGGCTGCTCGGTGCCTATATTGCGCCAGGTTACTTCAGCGTCAGCGCGTCTGCGCAGCAAGCAGAGCAGCAAGCAGAGCAGTCCGGGGGAAACTACGTGATCGATGATGATACCCCTGCACCACCATGGGCGGCTTTCAGCTGGCGTCGGGTAATTATCATTTGCAGTGCCGGGCTTGGCTTGTGGGCGGTACTTGAAGGGCTGCTCGTTTATTGGTTTGGTTGGCACGGCCCCCTGGCCCAGATGGGTTGGTTTTTT
>JBCCUW010000520.1:0-3099 GCA_039196385.1 Pseudomonadota bacterium | reverse complement strand
GGTAGCGGTATTGCTGGTGACTTCCGTTAGAAAAGTCACGGTCAGACACAGCAACGCAATCATTAACAATAGAGGTAGGGTAGAAAGCTGCTCCAGACTCTGACCAATCGTCGCGCTCAACCCGGAACTGGTGAAGGCGGTGGCAATGCTGATGCCAGCGCCGAAGAGGATCAGCATGCCCCAGGGAATCTTGTTGGCGGTGTCCCAGTCCAGCAACTTTTCACCTTCACCATTGGGTACCAGAAATAGCACCACCACGCCAAGAAAGGCGACTATGGCGTCATTGCTGTAGGGTAATTGCAGCCACTCGGTCCAGCCGCCGAAGGGTCCGGTGCGTGTGACCCAGGCCAACGCGGTCAGGCTGAATACCAGCATCACCCTGATTTCCGGAGTGCGCCATGCACCGACCTCCGGCAGGTTGAATGTGCCGATGTAACGCAAATGGCGCGTTACCCACAGTCCTGCAACAGGCAGCAGCACCAGCACAATCGGAATCGCCCAGGACATCCATGTGGCAAAGGCTATGGACTCGCCGGTTGCTTGCTCATAGACGCCCATAAAAACAACGTTGGGCGGTGTGCCGATGGGTGTACCCATACCGCCGATACTTGCGCCGTAAGCAATCCCGAGCAGCAACGGTACGGTCAGTTCCTCGTCTTCGCTGCTGTCCAACACGGCGATGGCAACCGGTAGTAACATCAGCACCGTGGCGGTGTTGGAGATCCACATGCTCAGCACAGCGCTGGCGACCATAAAGCCGAATACCAGTCGCCGGGAACTGTTGCCGCCAAACAGCCTTACCATGGACAGCGCCAGGCGGCGATGAGCACCGCTGCGCTCGAGGGCTGTGGCCAGCAGAAAACCGCCCATCAGCAGCAGCACCAATGGATGGCCGTAAGCGGTGCCGACCTGCTGGGGTGTCAACACACCAAATAGCGGCAGCAGCGCTAACGGCAGTAGTGAGCTGGCGGGTATCGGAATGGGTTCGAACATCCACCAGATCACCACCCAGATAGTGATGCCCAGAGTGATGCTGGCATCGGTGCCAATCCCGCTGGAAAACCACATGAGGCCACCGGCAAGAAATGCGATAATCGGGCCCAGCCAGAGCGCCGCCAACTTAGGATCTACACTTGCTTCACGATTTGACAAAAATTTCTCTCGAGAACAGACGACAGAACAGACGCAGGCATGGTGCGTCCGACCCCGGTGCGCAGCGCGACAGGTTCGTTCACGCCCGTCAAGCGCAGCGAGATTAGCCCACATGGCACAGACTTTCTATTGGTATGACCTGGAGACCTCAGGCACCGATCCGAAGTGGGACCGTATTGTGCAGTTTGCCGGTCTGCGTACTGACGCAGAGTTGAACCCCGTTGGGGACGAATACTCGACTTATGTGCAACTGGCAGATGACATTCTGCCGAACCCGGACGCCAGCCTGGTTACCTGTATCTCGCCTCAGCTGACGCACCAACGTGGCCTGCCGGAAACGGCTGCACTGCGCAAAATACACGCACTGTTTGCACAGCCGGAGACCTGTGTTGCCGGGTACAACAGCCTGCGTTTTGACGACGAGTTTGTGCGCTACAGTTTTTACCGCAATCTTATGGATCCCTACGGCAGAGAATGGCAGCAGGGTAATTCCCGCTGGGACATTATTGACCTGGTGCGCGCCACCGGGGCGCTGCGCCGGGATGGCATCAGTTGGCCTGTGGATGAGGAGGGTCTGCCGGTGTACAAACTGGAAGAGCTGACCCGAGCGAACGATATAGACCACGGTCAGGCGCACGACGCTATGTCCGACGTACATGCCACTGTGGGCATGGCGCGTCTTATCCGCCAGCACCAGCCAAAGCTGTTTGACTTCTACTTTGCGCAGCGCAGTAAGCGTCAGGTGCGGCAGATGTTGGAACCATTCGGGCGGGATGTACGTGTGCATGTTTCGGGCATGTATCCCAGGGCGCGCTTCGGGGTCGCGCCAATCATGTCGTTGGCACGCCATCCGACCAATGGTAACTCGGTAATTGTCGCGGATCTGGCGGAAGACATTGAGCCGCTGCTTGAGTGGTCGGCGGAAGAGATTGCGCAGAAACTGTTTGAGAAAGGTAGTGAACAGCGCCCTCCGCTTAAAGAGATACGGATTAACCGCTGCCCGTTTGTGGCGCCTGTTGAGGTATTAAACGAGGAAAATCAGGCGCGCTTGCAACTTGATTTGGACAAGGTTCGCGAGCGAGCCCAAAAACTGCGCCACCGTTCGGTTGCGGATAAGATCACGCGAGTCTATGTACAGCCCAAACCCGGCGCTAACACTGATCCGGATGCGGCACTCTACGACGGTTTCCTGCAGGATGAAGATCGTTCACGGTGTCAGTACCTGCATGATGAGGTTTCCAGCGGGCAATGGCGCGAACCGGACTTCAACGACGGCCGTCTGCATGAGTTGGCCCGCCGCATGAAGGCGCGCTCATTTCCGGCCATGCTTGATGAGGTGGAAGTGGAAAACTGGAGCCGCTTTGTGATCAGCAAGTTGGAAGGCGAGGGCGATTGGCTGAATCTGGCTGAGTATGAACAGCGCATCGAACAGCTGATGTTGGATCAGTCGGGCCCGACCGGTTCGCAGGATAAGGTCCGTGTGCTCACTCAACTGGCAGAACATGCCCTGGATCTGCGGCGACGGTACGCGCTTTGACTCCTTGTGTAGAGTACCTGCAGGTGAGCAAGCGCTACGCGGAAGTTGTCGTGTTGGATGAACTGCAGGTCGCCTGTCCGGCAGGTGCAACCACAGCCATTGTGGGTGCCAGTGGCAGTGGCAAAACCACCATGTTACAGCTGGCCAATGGGGTTACGCAGCCCGATGCAGGCGAAGTGCGCGTATTCGGCCAGCTGGTGCCAACCCACGAAGTAGAGAAATTTCGTCGTGGCATCGGGTATGCGGTGCAGGGCGCCGGTCTGTTTCCGCACCTGTCGGCCAAGCAGAACGTGACCTTGCTGGCCAGGCTGGAAGGTTGGACAGAGGAGCAGATTGAAAACAGATTCCTGCAGCTACTGGCGGAAGTGGACTTACCAGAAGACGTGGCCGAACGCCTGCCCAGAGAATTG
>JBCCUW010000519.1:0-3118 GCA_039196385.1 Pseudomonadota bacterium | reverse complement strand
TAGCGATTGGTCCGCACCTTGGCCCACGCTGAATAGATACCCAGGGTCAGCAGCGTCAGCGTAAGGTTAACAATCCAGATACGAAAATACTCTGTACCATCACCCGTAAAGGACAGCGTTGACGAGCGGCTCTGCTCTGACTGAACAGTATCCGGCTGTGCGCCGTTGGGGTATTGCGCGTCCATTCCGCGCGGATCAGAAACGTCTTCCATGATGATCGCCTTTTTTGTGATGCGTTACCACAAATGAGCGTAAAGGGATCACATGCAGCGAGCTAACAGACTGCTTGCATTGTAACTTATAGCCTGAAAGTGCGTAGTGATCTACCCCCCAGAAAAAGATTGTTGTAGCTTGTAAATCTACTTGTCTCAGGCCTACTCAGAAGTAATGCCAAATCGGCCCATACTGTCGAGATAGGTCACAAAAGACTCTGACACCCCTTCTGCCAGCAGGTGCGAGCGCGGCACGGGTAAGTCGATCGGCTGAAACGCCGGGTCAGCCTGCATCAAGTTGGGAAAGTTGTGATGCAGGATGGCAACTCGACCCAGCATCACACTGTCTACGCCCGCGTCCAGCGCGCGCAGCGCGTCCTGGGGCGTACGGATATTCCCCGCAACTACCAGTCTCACATCGCCACGCGGGATATCCGTGAACCACTCAATCAGGGGACGAGACTTAAATGCCTCTTCTTCCGGCGCCTTAAAACAATCCCAAAGCGACATATCCAGAAAATCGATCTGCTCATCCGCCATTAAATCCGTGGCCAGATTGATCATATCCTGCATATAAACGCCCATCCTTTCCGGGGATAAGCGAACACCCAACTGAAAGTTCTCGCCGCACGCAGCGCGAATGCCCGTGATGATCTCATTAAGCAATCGCGCGCGGTTCTCTGCAGAGCCGCCATATTGATCTTCGCGCTGATTGAACTCCGGACTTAAGAACTGGCAGATCAGGTAACTGTGCGCACCATGCAACTCAACGCCATCAAAACCAGTCTGCTCACAACGCACGGCCGCATCGACAAAGTGCTGTATCGTGGCCTGCACTTCTGCGGTTGTCATGGCCCGCGAACCGGAAGCTTCATCGGCAGAAGGCCCCATAGGCTGAATACCTGTGACCGCCTGTGGACTGCGATAGCCACCATGGTAAAGCTGGCAATTTGCAACGCTACCGTGACGTTTTATCTCTGCTGCCAGTCGCGCCAACCCTTCACGGTGCGCGTCATCAAAAGCGCCGAGCTGACCAGGGAAACCCTGCCCCTCCTGCTGAACGTGAGCCGCGCAGGTCATGGTCAAACCAAAGCCACCCTGAGCACGCATCGTCAGCCACTTATACTCGTCATCCGATAAAGTGCCATCTGCATGGCTTTGCTGATTGGTGAGCGGCGCAAGCATGAACCGATTTTTCATCGCGGGACCACGCTTGAACGTAAGCGCCTCAAACAGCTTTGACATGAAATGACCTCCACCCGGTAAAAACCAGGCAGGGTAACACAGGCACGCAAGTTAAGCGCTGGATACGTGTGCTACGCGCCAGCCGTTTGGGCAGATCGATAAGCCGCAACAAATGCCGTGATAGATTCATCGGATGGCTTGGGGCCATAAAACGTTGGGGTGGTACGCTGCGCGAACGTATTCCGGGCGGCCAGCGTTTGCCCAACTTCTGAGGGCGTCCCTGACACAACAATCAGGTCAAACAGTGTGTCATCAATTTGTTCGGCCATCTCCCCCCAACGACCTTGTTTGGTCATCAGATTCAATTCACCCTGCAGTTCTTCGTACCCGTGCGCCGCAAGCACGCCTTTGTACGCAGGTGTTGAGCTGTAGAACGCCACTTGTCCTTTTGCGTTTTTACGAGCCACCGCAAGTGTTTCTTCGGTATCTCCCATAGCGACAATGGTCTGACAAGAGATACAGATGTCATCCACATGGCGTCCCATCTCCGCCGCACCAGCCGCAAGCGCTGGTAGGGTTTCAGCCCGCAGGTGGGCCGGGGTGTGAAACGGATGCACCAGGTAACCGTCAGCTACCGCACCGATGGTACGCATCATCAGTGGCCCTACACCCGCTACATAGATGGGTGGCGGTTCGGATTTGAGTGGCCGTGGACTGAAAACCGGAGTCATCAGCGTGTGTGTGTAGAAATCGCCACGAAAATTCAATTTGTCCCCAGTCTGCCAACTCGACCATATGGCGCGAACTGCGCTGACATACTCTCGCATCCGAGCGGCGGGGTGCGACCAGGGCATGCTGTAGCGCTTTTCGATATGCGGCCTGATCTGAGAGCCTAGCCCCAGCACAAAGCGTCCACCGGTCAGTTGTTGCAGATCCCACGCGCTATGCGCTGCCGTCATCGGGTTACGTGCAAACGCAACCGCAATGCCTGTACCCAGCGTGATTCGATCTGTTGACTGGGCAGCCAGTGCGAGCGGAATGAACGGATCATGGCTGCCTTCAAAACTCCACGCGCCATCCATCCCAAGAGCCTCAAATCGAGCCGCCTCATGCGCCGCAGCTGGTACCGACATGGACAGTGCACCGTCAAGTTTCATCGCATTTTCCCCCGGTGTGACGATACCTGAGTCAGGCATCAGTGAAGCTTAAGTATCGTCAATTCGCAGCGCTGCGGCTACCCGATAGGCAATGTGACGGTTCCCTCATTGAAGTGCCTGTATTGAGGAGCCTGGACTATTGAGGGGCCTGGACGATACCGGTGCCTATATTATCCGCCTCTTCACTTGGGTCGATGCCACCCAGTACGCCGCTTGCAACCACTTGCGCACGCAAAGCGGTTAAGCTGAATCCCCCGCCCAACGCCATTTGGCGGCTGGCCCAGAGCGCCGCTATCCCGGCAACGTGTGGTGTTGCCATGCTGGTACCACTTAAGCTGACCAGATCACCGCCCGGAAAGGCTGACACGATGTCTACCCCAGGGGCACATACGTCAACCTGATCATTCGAAAAGTTTGCGGTGGAAAGTACACCACCTGCCTGTCCCAGGGCTCCTACCGAAATCACCCCGGTACCCGCAGCAGGTGGAGCAACTGCAATTTCATATTCTGGTCGATTGCTCTCGTTACCTGCCGCGCCAATCAATAAACTCCCGGTACCAAACG
>JBCCUW010000518.1:0-3119 GCA_039196385.1 Pseudomonadota bacterium | reverse complement strand
GCGCGAATGTGATGTTCGCTTTCAGCATCCAGCGCACTGGTGGCTTCGTCCAACAACAAGATGCGCGGCTCTGCCACCAACGCTCTGGCAATGGCCAGGCGTTGACGCTGGCCGCCTGACAAACCAACCCCACCCTCGCCAACTAGTGTATTTATACCATCCGGCAGCTGGGCGACAAATGCATCCGCGCGCGCCATTTGCAACGCCCGGTTGATCTGCTCGTCAGTTGCCTGACTCGCAGCGTATACGAGGTTTTCGCGCAGCGTGCCGGAAAACAGCACGGGGTCCTGCGGCACAAAACCAATCTGCCCGCGCAGGGCCTGCAATTCAAGCTGGCGTATGTCTGCACCGGCCAGCGTAATACGCCCGTGCTGTGGGTCATAGAAACGTTGCGCCAGGTCAAACAAAGTGGTTTTGCCGGCACCTGAGGGGCCAACCACCGCAACCATCTCGCCAACGTTTACGGAAAAACTGACACGGTCTATGACCAGTTGGCTGGATCGGGTCGGGTAGGCAAAACTGACCTGCTCAAACGCCAGCAGCAGATTCTGTTCATCCAGCACCACCGGGCGGCTCGGCGCCATAATCTCGCTGGGTGAGTTGAGCAGTTCCATCAAACGTTCAGTGGCACCAGCAGCCCGCTGCAGATCACTGAGCACTTCACTGATTGCCCCCACCGATCCAGCGACGATAAAGGCATAAAAGATAAACGCAGCGAGTTCACCCCCACTGATGTCACCCGCCAGCACATCCTGTCCGCCCACCCACAACATTGTCGCGACCGCACCAAATACCAGCAGCATCACTACCGCCACCAGCACCGCGCGCTGGCGAATCCGCTGCACTGACACGTTAAACGCCTGATCCACACGACGGGTAAACGCCGCTTCGTCTACCGCCTGATGGTTAAACGCCTGCACCACCTTGATGTGACGCAGGGATTCACCGGCGTAGCTGCCCACGTCCGCTAAGCGGTCCTGACTGGTGCGCGAGAGTTGGCGGACCCGTCGCCCGAACAGCACAATCGGCAGGACCACAAACGGCACACTGGCCAGAACAATCAACGATAGCTTCGCATTGGTAATAAACAGCAAAATAACGCCCCCAAAGAACATCAGCACATTGCGCAAGGCAATGGACACAGAGGAGCCAATGACAGTCTGCAACAAGGTTGTGTCTGTAGTAATCCGGGATTGAATTTCACTGGGCGCATTCGCTTCAAAAAAGCCTGGGTGCAAATGAATCAGATGGGCAAACACCGCCCGACGAATATCAGCGCTCACCCTCTCCCCGACCCACGAGACAAAATAGAAGCGCACAAAGGTGCCCACGGTCAGCAGGACAACAAACCCGGCAAAAAGCCCAAGCGACTGCTCCAGCACCCCGGTCTGGCCACTGGCAAAGCCCGTATCGATCACCATGCGGATGCCCTGTCCCAGCGACAAGGTGGCGCCAGCGGTCAATACCAAAGCGATACTGGCGTAAATGACCTGCTTTTTATAAGGCGCCAGAAACGCGAGCGCTGGTCTTAACCCACGCAGATCTTTACTGCCGCCTCTATCTAATCCATCGTCACTCATCGCGACATTATGTCCACCTTGCGTCCGCACGGCCAGCACCAGCAGAATACGCCTTCACAGCAAGCTGACCCACTGAAGAGATACACATGTCTGATCTATACGCGCAACCTTTGGAATACCTGGAGACAACCACCGGAGATAATCCGGTTGGCAGTGTGATCTGGATGCATGGCCTCGGTGCTGATGCCACCGATTTCGAACCGATTGTACCGATGCTGGATTTGCAGCAGCCGCTACGTTTCGTATTTCCCAACGCGCCCGTAAGACCCATCACGATCAACGGCGGCATGGAAATGCGTGGCTGGTACGATATCGATCCAGGCGCACCACTGGCCGGCACCGCAGACATCGAGCAAGCCTGCGCAGCCATCGGCCAGCTGGTCCGCAATGAAGTGGAGCAGGGCATCCCTGCGGAAAAAATCTGCCTGGCGGGATTTTCCCAAGGTGGCGTCATTGCTCTGCAGTTAGGCCTGAGCCATCCGGACCGGTTGCGCGGTATCATGGCGCTGTCCACCTATCTGCACGACCACGAGCACGTGGCAGAGCGGGTCAGCTTTGCCAACATAGATATTCCGGTGTTTATGGCCCATGGTTTAAGTGACCCGATGATCCCGATCACCCGAGCCATCACCTCCCGCGAAGCCCTGCACGGTCTCAACTATGCCGTGGAATGGCACGAATACGCCATGGGGCATCAGGTCTGTCCTCAGGAAATTGCCGACATTGCTCAATGGTTGAATCAGATTTACCGTTGATGGCTGCCCCAATCAGCCCCAGCCCCAAGGCCTGGATCGACACGGTGCTGGAGAATTTTGACGACTTCCTGCGCGATCACGCCTCCTGCGAAAAGAAAGCTTCCGGGATGGCCATGAACGTGGCCTCGCACTATCCCGACCAACCCGAATTGTTGTCTGCCATGGTGGATCTGGCGGTGGAGGAGCTGAACCACTATCGCGAGGTGGTGCGCTTGTTGCTGGCCCGGGGGATACACCCGGGCGCGGACCGCAAAGATCCCTATATTCTGGAGATTAATCAGCTGGTGCGCCGGGGGCCGGAGAATTTCCTGCTCGACCGCCTGGTGGCGGGCGCAGTGATTGAGCGACGTGGGGCGGAACGTTTTGCGCTGGTAGCCGCCAATGTGACCGAACCGTCCCTGCAAAAATTTTACTCCGCCATCGCCGCCAGCGAAGAGCGCCACTGGCTACTGTTTCTGGATCTGGCGCGCAGACATTGTGATGCTGGCGAAGTAGACATCCGGTTTGCACAAATGAGTACAGCGGAAGCGAACATCATGCAGCAGCTTCCGTTGCGCGCCGCACTGCACTGAACCCCGCCCCTCCGATAAAATGGCGAGCGCCACGGTCAACAAATATCTGCACACGCACTGCAAACTGGCCCAAACTGCGTTAAGCCGGGCAGATTGCACGGCCTGGCAAAATCAGGTTTATACCCACGGACTGGTGGTGCCACTGTTTGATGAGTGGCACGACGGTCAAGCCACCTGTATCGATCAACTATTACAGAACTGTCACGCCCGAG
>JBCCUW010000517.1:0-3142 GCA_039196385.1 Pseudomonadota bacterium | reverse complement strand
GCCGTGGCGCCACTGACAGGTTCGTGGATGAGAAAACCATAGTTGTCGTTGAGACACGGAAACTGAAAGACGTCTAGGGCCATGGTGATTATTCCTCGCGAATGCTCCTCAAACCCCATTGTGCCAGTTTTTATTGCCCAGCAGGCAGTTTTGCCATGGCCTCGCTGTTTGCTGACCTGATTCGTCGTTCAGGTCTGCTAGAATGCGTGCAGCCTCTACAGCCGGTACAACAGCGCGGAGCCAGTCAGCCAGATGAACAAAGTGTTGCAGGAAATACTCGATCTTCTTGATGTTGAGTCTATCGAGAAAAACCTTTACCGCGGGCAGAACCACAACACCGAACACGTTTTTGGGGGCCAGGTACTGGCTCAGGCCCTGGCCGCAGCTTACCGCACTGTTGAAGCGCCTCATCAGCTGCACTCTCTGCACGCCTATTTTCTACGCGCGGGCGATTGGCAGATACCCATTCTGTACGAGGTAGACAGAATTCGTGACGGCCGCTCTTTTACTACCCGCAGGGTGGCTGCGATACAGCATGGCAAGGCCATATTCAGCTTATCGTGCTCGTGGCAGAAAGCCGAATCCGGGCTCATGCATTCGCAACCTATGCCGGATGTGCCGCCGCCGGAATCACTGCGCGATGATCTGCAGGCTTATCAGGCCATCGCCGCAGAACATCCTGAGACTGCGCGCTACAGTTTTCGCTTTGAGGCAATTGACTCAAGGCCGGTAGAACGCATCCTGGTGACAGACCCTGGTAAACACCCGCCAGTCCGGCATACCTGGTTAAAGGCGCAGGACAAGCTTCCCGACGACCCGGAAGTGCATCTGGCTTTGCTGGCGTACATGTCGGACCTCGACTTCATGTCAACCTCCATGCTGCCCCACGGGAGAAACGCCATCCGCGCATCTGTACGCGGCGCCAGCCTGGATCACAGTATGTGGTTCCATCGCCCGTTTAGGGCGGATGAATGGCTACTGTTTGCTAAAGAATCACCCAATGCCAATGGCGCACGCGGGTTTGTCAGAGGGCACTTTTTCAATCGTGCCGGGGAGCTGGTGGCTACGGCAGCCCAGGAATGTTTGATCCGACCGATGGGTGACGTGCGCAGCCGCTTGCTGGCGCAGAACAGCGCCGAAGGTACCGCCTAGTCCCTGGATTTGCCTGCCTGCCCGCTGATGATTTGACTGAAGATCTGCCAGGGCTCCATCGCGTTTTTGAACATGTTGCGCATGAATTCTTCGCTTTGTTCAGCGGAGTCTTCAATCCGATCTGCAAACTGCTGCATCATCTTATTCTGAAAGCTCTGAACATCCGGCAAGCCAAAAAACGTTCGCGCTTCTTCCGGGGTAACATCAATTTCGATATTTATTTTCATTTTATTCCATGACCTTTCGGTGGATCAGCTGAGTACGCCAAGCGCGCAGACAAATTGTGCAATCAGAGTACCCGTTTACGGTAATTTTGGCACTTGTTTCAAGCGATATTGTCGTCCACTATCGACAACTAAACAGCAGTTACTGACTATTACAAGCACAATTCTCGGGCTCGAAAATTCCGCAAACAAACCGGAATAAAAAAAGAAATGGAGAGAGGCTACCCACTATGAGACTCAGCGCATCCGACGCATCGTTCCTGTATGGAGAATCCCAGAGCGGGCCGATGCATATCTCTTCCATTTATGTATTGGAGGGTGAACTCAGTTACGACACCGTGCTCAAGCATATCGAGGACCGTCTGCATCTGATCCCATCCTATCGCCGCAAGATTGCCCAGGTGCCGCTGAATATGGGACACCCCAAATGGGTAGACGACCCGGATTTTGACATTCGCTACCATGTGCGGCATCACCAGTTGCCTGATGGCGCCACTCTGCAGGATGGCATCGATGCCGCCGCCCGCCTGAACGAACCGATGATGGATCGCAACCGCCCGCTCTGGCATTTCTATGTGATTTCCGGTCTGGAAGATCGCACGTTGATTTTGCAGATGACTCATCACGCGATGATTGACGGTGCGTCCGGCATCGAATTGACCACCATCATTTACGACTTTGATCCGAAGGGTGAACCGGTCCCGGAGCCGGATGCAGACTGGCATCCGCAACCCACCCCCGGCAGGCTGGAACTGTTCCAGGAAGCTTTGCAGGAGAACCTCCAGAACCTGCCCAGCGTCACGCCTGCTGACCTGGATCCAGCCGTGATCAACGCACGCTCAGAAAAACAACGTGAGCTTAACCGGCGCGCCACAGAACTGTTTTCAGGATTTGTGACCCGACCTGCCATTACTGCCCCCTTTAACGCTTCGCTGGTGGGTCCCAAACGCAACGTACGCTTCTTGAAGCGCAGTTTTGCTGAGATCCGCGAGATACGCCGCGCCCTGGGTGGCACCATTAATGACGTGGTGCTGACTGTGGTGTCGGAAGGCATCGCACGGTATCTGAAAGAGCACGAAGAACCCGTGGGCAATCAGCATATGCGCATCATGTGTCCGGTCAACGTGCGCACTGAGGACCAGCAAGGCGCCCTGGGTAATCAGGTCTCCGCCATCTTTCCCATGTTACCGGCCTGGAGTATGCCTTTGAAAAGCCGGCTGGGGGTGGTTTGTGCAGAAACTGAACGCATTAAGAGCCAGGAAGAAGCCCAGGCGGTCACCCTGGCTACGGAATCCAGCTCCGGTGTGTGGCCGCTGGCCATGGCCCCGACCCAACTGGTAGGCACCGCCATTGATCCCACGGCGTTGATGGCCAGAATTCCCTGGCCGATCCCACCCAACATCGGTTGGCGTCCGCCCAACCCCGGCATCAATTTTGTGTGCACAAACGTGCCAGGGGTACAGGTACCTCAGTATCTCGCAGGACACAAGGTACTCGACACCATCGGCCTGCTGATTCTAAGCGGCAACATCGGCTTCAGCGTGACAATCTTGAGTTACAACAAAGAACTGTACTTTAACTTCATCTGCGAACCGCGCCTGCTGCCTGATCTGCATCTGGTGGTGGACAGTGTTGCTGATGCCTTTGACGAACTGTTAGAGGAAGCGCGCAATCACGTCAAAGAACTAACCGGCAACGCCTAACCATCAGGAGAGACAATGAGCAAGCCTTTTGAACATTACCCACAATCTGTGTCACTGCCGGAT
>JBCCUW010000516.1:0-3169 GCA_039196385.1 Pseudomonadota bacterium | reverse complement strand
TGATTGCACCCGCCTGAATTGACCACTAGGTGATTTCCCCTAACCGTCCCACCAGCCTTTTCGGTTTTCCCGTATAGGCAGTTGGCGCCCGCCAGCGCAGCATAAGCCTATCAGAACCAGCAGATGAAAAAGGAAAGGATATGTGGTTAGAACAACCTAACAAAACCCTCACCGTGGCCGGCGTTGCACTGCTTTTTGGCGCGGGGGTTATTATTGTCGGTCTCTCCACGCTGAACTGGCTGGTCGGCTAGTTCTTCGCTCAGCCGGGGCCTTGTACCGGCTGGTGTTATGGCGAGGGCGGCCACACCCCGACTTCGCCACTTTTTTCGGTCGTGTTTTCGGTCATGGCCATTTAGCAGGCCGACCCGACATATCGCGTCTATTTCGTGACTGCCGCAGATTCACCCATTATCGTTGCCGTTGAAGCCAACGACGAAAGCCGCGGCATTGTGACACGGGCAGCCCGTCTGGCTGCGCAACATCAGGTTCCGCTGCACATCATCAACGTGCTGCCACCCATCGCTGAAGCTTACGCTGATCTGAACTTCACCCCCTTTAGTGAGCACACCTACCAGCTGTTTGAAGCACAGCGGCAAAAGCAGCTGGAAACGTTACATGCGCAACTCGGCGGCATCACTCAGGCGATGGAAGCGGCAGATATCAACTGTGATCTGCAGGTGCTGGAAGGTATTCCCGAGCAGGTCATTAATCAGCACGCCCGGGAGACCGGCGCTTTGATGATTGTCATGGGGTTGCACAACCATCATGGCCTGAGCCGTCTGCTTGGGTCTACCACCGCAAACGTCCTGAATCATGCGCCCTGTGATATGCTGGCTGTCCATCCGGCAACCGATGCCGCGAATCGTATAGCAACCGACTCCACAATGGAGACTGCGCCGCATAAACATGTACTGGTGGCGGTGGACGCCTCCAGCCACTGTGCCACGGTGCTTGTAAGAGCCACAACCTTTGTGAGCGAGGCGGAACAATACGTCATCCTCAGCGTTATCCAACCGCTCACCACCATCTACGCGGCATCGCATGCTGGTAAAAGTGAAAATCTGAATTTCAATCAGATTCAGGGCGAAATTGAACAGCAATGCCGCCAGCACGTGACCACGGCGACCGCCAATGCCGGTCTGGATACCCATCGCATCCGTTTGCCCCTGGGTGACGTAAAGCCGCAAATTCTTGCGGAAGCGCAGGACATGCAGGCGGATCTGATCGTGATGGGCACCAACGCACGCGGATTGATGGCTCGTCTGCTGCTCGGTTCAACCACCCGGGGCATTCTGGATCGCAGCCCATGCGACGTGTACGTGGTCCACAATGGTGCAGATGGCGAACACGCCGACGAATCAATACGTTAACTAGCTTTACGTCTTGCGCAAAAGTTCTCTGCTTCCGTCAATAAATCTACCAGTTTCTTACGCCTGGCCGAGAGTTTTTACAAACCACTACACGCCGACCCGTGTGGTTGCTGCACAATAGCGTTTTGCCCTGCCGCCCGGAGCTTGAGATGACAGAAGTACAAGTTCAACACGCGCCTCACGAGATGCGCAGACTGGATGCCGAAACGGCATTGAGTATTGCCCGCTCTCTGCATACAGACCTTGATCTGAGTGTGGTGCTGAAACGTTTGTACACCTTCGCCACCGCGTTGACCCGCGTGGCGCACATTCGCTATTCCAACAAGGGCCCGGAAGTCAGCTACGAAATGGGTGAAGAACAAGAGCACGTACTCACCTACGAGCTGAAACTGACCAGCCAGGAAGACTCAGCCGGCACCATCACCATGAGTTCGCGTGTACCCCTGAGCGACCACGACTCAGAGATTGTGGCGGAATTGCTGTCGCTGGCAGCGAATGCGCTGATGAACGCACACAAGTATCTGTCCTCCCAACATGAGGCAACCGGCAAAGGTAAACCGCTGACCCACAAAGAAATTCAGAAAGACCAGCAACTGCAGAACGCGCTGGCTGAAAATCGCAACGAATCAAAGCTGTCCCAGAATAAGCGCAAATACCCGGATGCGCTGGTACTGGTGCGCATCGAAGGTCTGGACGTTATTCGCAATGTGTCCAGTCAGGAACTCGCCGACAGCATCATGACCGAACTGAAAACCCAGTTGAATGAGAATCTGCGCCAGGCCGACGGCACGCACAAGGTGGATGAAGATCACCTGGCCGTATTGCTGCCCAGCACCGCACCGGTGGGCGCTGAACGGGTGGCGGAAAAAGTCGCCAAACTGGTGAGCAATCTGGAGTTTGTGGACCCTCTGCTGCGCCGTGAACTCTCCGTGAGCGTCGGCATCAGTTCTACGAGTGGCGCGGTATCGGCAGAAGATGTGTTGGCCAACGCCAAGGTTCAACTGGCTAAAGCCATGCAAGAGTCGCCCCAGAACAACACTGTGCACTGATCGGGCGCCCACTGAAAAGGCCCCCAATCAGGGCTCCAATCAGATAAGTGCCGGCTTCAGGCCGGCATGACAATTTCTTCTTCCGCCAGAAACAGCACCACGCTGTCAGAATCGGCAAAGTTCTTCGCGTCGTTGCTCTGGTCCTCGCGCATCTGCCGCGAGGCCATGGCTGCACGTGCAGCATCCACATCAGGCCAGTGCAATTCAGTGATGCCATCATAAGGCGGTTTACCCACCGCATAAGTCTCCGGCAGGGGATGACACTGCAAGTAATAGACTGCCTGCTCGGTCAACGCCGCAATCGGGCCATGCTTGAGCCACCAATACTGCTGAAACTCGTCCACGGCCATGCCGGTTTTGCGACGAAATGGAAAAACTCCTTTGATGTGCGATTGCAGCAGATGGGCGGGTAAGCGCATTACCGTACGTGCGCGCCCGGTGACAATGGGTCCCACATTGACACCATCCGCCAGCAGCGGTGCCAGTGCCTGGGCGTGCTGTACGCTTTGCAGCGCGGTGTCGGGTGAGGCAAACCACAGCTCTGCCACACCGACATAGGGCGCTTGAGCACCGGCATCAATCTGTTCTCCGTTGTAACCGGCCAGACTGCGGGTCTGCGTATAACCCGCCAGGCCCTGCACAGCTGCAAGCGCTGCGTGGGACGCCGCCTCTCCCGCCAGTGCAAAAGGCTGTTGGCCCCAGGATCCTTCCAGAAAGAAGTAACTTTTGTACACCCTATCCCCATTTCTC
>JBCCUW010000515.1:0-3186 GCA_039196385.1 Pseudomonadota bacterium | reverse complement strand
GCTTTCCGGGGTTGCGGAAACGACGTTAAACTGATTAATGACAGACTGGCAGTCCTGTTTCAAACGGCTATGGCTGATCCAGGCACTGCCGTTTCGATGACCAATCAACAGATTGTCCATCAGTGTGAGTGTTGGCGCGCAGCCTTGCGTTTCGCGATCTTCCGGCGTAAAGCCGATCATACAGTCCCGGTCCAGATGCAACTCGGCTGGGGTTGGCCCCTGGCTTGCCTGGATCAACAGACGGTTCAGGGTTTCCTGCCCGTTTCCCGCAATCCCTCCTATGCCGACAATTTCTCCTGCGTGCACTGACAAGTTAAACCGCTGCAGTGCCGGCCGGCCGGCATAGTCCAACCCTTCGCATGCCAGCAGACGTGATCTGTTTCCCGGGGCGGCTGTCGTGGGGGTTTGCAGGGAGTCCATCTCACCAACCAGCAACGCGCCCAAGCGGGATTTGCTTAACGCCTGATTGGGCAGGGTCGCAACACTGCGGCCACGGCGTAGAATGGTGATGTTGTCAGCCAGATTCAGCGCTTCATCCAGTTTGTGCGTAATTAGCAGAATGGCGATATTGCGTTCTGACAAGTCTTTTAACAGGCGCTGCAGGGCGTGTGACTCTATTGCCGTCAACATGCTGGTTGGTTCGTCCAATATCACAAGCTGCGGCTCATCCAGCAGCACCCGCAACAGTTCAACGTGCTGTTTTTGCCCCGCGCTGAGTTCACCCACGGTCTGATTCAGATCAACGTTCAGTTCCAACTGGGCGGCCAACGTATTGATGCGCGCAGTAGTGTCCTGATCCCAGGCGGGAAGGTACAACAGCAGGTTATCTGCCACCGTCAGTTCGTTGATGAGTGAGAAATTCTGAAACACCATGCCGATTCCCAGGCTCCTGGCGTGTTTTGGTGAGGTTAGTTCGGTGCGCTGGCCCTGCCAGTAGATGTCCCCTTGTTGCGCCCGTTCCGCGCCGTAAATACAGCGCATCAAAGTTGATTTACCGGCCCCGTTTTCGCCCAGCACACAATGAATTTCGCCGGCCTGCAGCTTAAGGTCGACATCCTCGTTTGCGGTAATGTGCCCGTAGATTTTGGTCAGACCTCTGACTTCGAGCAGGGCTGTCATCAGATGGGTTCAGGAGCCACGGTAGCTGCGCTGCCAGGCCTCCTGCTTGCGCATGTCTTCAGCGTAGCCGAGCCACTTGGTGGCCTGCCGGCGGGTTGCATCGAAGCTCCTTGCCTTGCGCAGAGCAGCAAAGCTCTCTTTGTACGATTGTTGTTCAGCGAGACTGATGCCCAGCAGTAACCAGGCTTTGCCGGGCTCCGGTAAGCCTTTGTCAATGGCGGTGCGCAACGTGTCTTCAGCCTGATCCCAGCGACCCTGTTCAATATGCAGATTGGCAACTCGCAACAGGGGTTCGCCGCTGTCCTCAAGCTCTGCCAGCTCGCTGAAGGCGATGACGGCAGGCTGATATTCACGAGCACTGACCCAGGCGTTGGCCAACAGTTTAACGTGGTCTGCGTCACGTTCCAGCAGATCAGCTTCGAACGCGGCTTCAATGAGTCTTGCTGCCTGTTCGGGTATGCCGCGGGCAACGGCAAGTTGGACCATGGATTTGATTGAGGAAGATTTTTCCAGGCGCCCCTGCAGCCAGGCAATCTTCAGCGTCGCCAGTGCACGTGGCTCGTCTTCTAAAACCACGTATACGCTTGCAAGCTGTTCCCAATAGCTTGACTGTTCAGGCCATTGTGCGATTATGCGTTGCAGTGTGGTAGCTGCCTCATTGTACTGTTTAAGCTCAAAGTGTGCGGCGGTCAGCAGTTGGTACCAGCTTTCTTTGGGTTCGGTGGCGCCTGCAACAGCCATCTCCGCATAGGGTATGGCCTCTTCGTATCTTTTGGTTTGCGCATAGATGTTCGCCATAAACATCATCTGTGAAGGCGTTGGATCTTCCAAGGTAGTAAACCACTCCGCGGCGAAGTCCAACGCCTGATCAAATTCGCCCAGTGCAGCATGCAGCTGAGCAACCATGTAGCCAACGTTGTATTTTACCTGCTCAGGCAGTTTGTCCAGTGCCAAGCTCTGTTTCAGCAGCACCACAGCATCGGCAAATTTTTCTTCGCTCATTCTGGCATAACCCAGCATCTGCAGGGTCAGAGCCTTGTCGAGAGAGTCTTCTTTGACGCTGCCACGCAGTTCTTCCAGAATGGTGATTGCTCCTGCAATGTCTTCTTCACCCATCAACTCCTGAGCTTCGGTCAGCTTGTTGTAGGTTTTTGTGGTCACGGAGTCGGCGGCGGCCGGATAAGCCAGCAGCAGCGTCCACAGCACAATGCCGCAAAAAAACAGAGGTACCAGAGCATTTTTGCGCGGTATCAAATGACTACTCCAATTTGAATTCAATGGTTTGTTTAGCGCGTTGCGGTACCGGGGTGCCGTCCACCATCTTGGGTCGGAACTTCCAGCGTTGCATCGCCACGATAGCCGCTTCGTCAAACAGACGTGGCGGGTCCGAGTCCATTACTTTGGCGTTAGAAACCGTGCCATCGGGTTTGATGAGGACCTCCATGGTTACCCACCCCTGAATACGCGCCTGTTTTGCGCGTCTCGGGTACGTGGGTGCAACCCGTACCACTGGAATCACATCGGTATCAAAACCAGCCAGACCCTGGCCGGCGGTCAGTGTGCCGAGATAGGGCCCTTTGCCATCACTGATCGGGATACCAATCGTTGGCATGTTCATGGACAAGTCGCTGCTGACGGTATCAATTTGTGAAGAAAAATCCGGTGTTTCCGGCATCTCTTCCGGGGGCGGTGGTGGTTCCGGAAGGCGTCGATCCTTGGTGTTGATATCGTCATCTGCGGGGTCAATCCGCACAAAGTTCAAATAAGTGTTCTGGCGATCGGGTTTTTCAAAGATGCCGTCATTGCGGATGAGCACGTTCATGAACCAGAACAGACCCAGCGTAAAACTGACAGCGATCATGAGAAGGCCGATTGGCCGCAGGGCGATCATGTTTCGTCAGTAGCCACTGAAACACTGGTAGCGCCGGCCAGGCGGGCCTGATCCATCACCTCAATCAGGGTTTCGGTATTGGATAACGCATCCGCGATAATGATCACTGCCGCCCCGGGGCTCTCTGCCAGGCCCTTCTCAATGTTTGCGCGAACGGCGCGCTTGTCTACCTGGCG
>JBCCUW010000514.1:0-3195 GCA_039196385.1 Pseudomonadota bacterium | reverse complement strand
ATCAACGCCACTGACACCGACCCGGTTGCTGCCGTGCACGAGCTGACCAAACGCCCGGGTGAATTCACCATATTCAAGCAGGAAGTATCCGGGGCAGACTTTGCCTTTGACTGCATCGGCATCCGCCAGACCATGGAGCAGATTGTGCCAGCCTGCCGCAGCGGCCATTTCGGGGTGTGCGACGGTGGCACTGCTGTGCTGGTGGGGGTGCCTGGCACACCGGTTGAGCTGAATGCCATCGACGTGCTCGTCAACGAAAAACACTTTATCGGCAGTATTGGTGGTTCCTGCGCCCCAGATCGCGACTTTCCGCGGTTTCTGGAATGGCACGAGAACGGTCAGCTGGATCTGGAAGCAATGGTCACAGAACGTTTCACTCTGGAGCAGATCAACGAGGCCACCACCGCTTTGCAGAATGGGGAAATTCAGGGCCGGGCAATTCTGGAGTTTTAGGCGGATACCGTCCGCGCTTGCCATGCAGGAGCTCGTTATTACCAGCGTCAGCCGGCCTAAGCCGCATACTTATTTTGCGGAGCCGGAGCTGGGGTTTCTCAACTGGGATACCCTTCTATGGCGATTCGCGGCAGAAAAAAGTTACTGGTTGGCGACCGCTGACGGTGCACCCCACACGATGCCTGTGTGGGACATCTGGCAGGACTGCGCCTTTCGCTTCAGCACTGACCCGACCAGCAAAAAGGCCCGTAACCTGCGGCAGCAGCCACGCGCTAGCGTTCACCTGGCTAATACCGAAGCGGTCATGGTGATGGAATGTACAGCCCGTGAGTTGACCGAGGCACGTGAGTTGCAGTCCTTTCTTGACGATTACAACCCCAAGTACAAGTGGCAGTTCACTCTGGACGACGTGCGCCAGGGTGTATTTGCGTTAACCCCATTTAAGGCATTCGCCTGGTCAGCAGGCGAAGGGGAGCAGTTTCATAACACCGGCACGCGCTGGACATTCAGTCTTTCCTGAGCGAGGCGCCAGAGAAACAGTTGTCAGAATCTCACGTTACCCATTTTGCCAGCAACGGTCCGGTGCAGACGGCGTATCACGACCTCGCGTCGCAAAGTACTCGGCAGCGCGCACCGCTTCTATTTGTCCACGGTTTTACCGGCGCAAAACTGGACTTTGCCGACCAGCTGGCCTGGTTCGCCGAGCGGCGTCGGGTACTGGCCTACGACCAGCGCGGGCATGGCGAAAGCAGTAATCTGTCACCGTACAACTT
The DNA here is from genome assembly GCA_039196385.1 of Pseudomonadota bacterium. Lineage (GTDB taxonomy): Bacteria > Pseudomonadota > Gammaproteobacteria > Pseudomonadales > Azotimanducaceae > UBA4421. The sequence goes on along the minus strand of JBCCUW010000514.1, from coordinate 1,969 downwards.
CTACACGCTGGCCGCAGATCTGATCAATTTTCTGGATGTGCTGGGTATCGATCAGTGCCATGTGGTGGGTCATTCATTGGGCGGCATGGTGGTCATGCGCGCCCTGCTCAGCGCACCCACTCGTTTTCGCAGCGCGATACTGATGGATACTGCAGCCAGCGCCGTGCCGCTGATGCCAGCAGACAGCCGGCGTAAATTGGCGGCCCTGGTCAACTCCAGCGGATGTGCAGCGTTGTTGGACGGTATGCGGGGTCAGCCGCAAAATGCGGCAGTGCAACGCAGTGTCAGAACATTGGGTGAGCAGGAATATTGGCGTCGCATTCGGGTAAAACTCACACAGATGGACAGCGAAGCTTTTGTCACCCTGTCTGAGTTACTCAACGAACATCCGTCAGTTTTAGATACGCTGACGCAATTGAACCTGCCGACAACCGTGATGGTCGGTGCCGAGGATATCCCCTTTGTTGAACCCAGTCGTGCGCTGGCAGATAAGATTCCCGGCGCTACACTGGTCGTGATTGATCAAGCCGGGCACAGCCCGCAGTATGAAAATCCGGACGCCTGGCGGGCGGCGATTGACGCCCACCTGGACTCGTTTGAACCGCCCCGGGTTTAGTCGAGACTGGCGTACGCTGCCTGCAACAAGCTGAAGCCCCGGGTATCACCCAACAAACCTTCAAACATCTTGTTCATCACGTAAGAACAGCACACGTGAGCATCCTGGTCGATGACCACTGTTGAGCCTCCCCAGCCACCCCAGTAGCCGATGTGCTCGTTCGGTCCCATCGGCATCAGCGGTGACGTCAGGCCGTAACCCATCCCAAATCGCAGTGGCACACCCAGGACCAGATCGTCGCCGTTGGTCTGTTCATCAAATACGCGCGCGGCACCCTCCGCACTCAACAGGTCCACGCCAAATGCGCTGCCACCGTTTGCCATGGGCGTCTGCGCCCTGACAATGGCGCGTGCGTTGCCATGGCCGTTGGCCGCTGGAATTTCCGCTTGGCGCCAGCCGGGGGTAGCAGAGGCACGGGCATCCACCGCCGGATTGGCAAAGGTACGGGCGCTGATAGAGTTTGGATCCGCGTCAGGCGAAGTTGCCGTGCTGGCAGGTGGGGGAATCAGCTCGCCAATGCGGTCAGCGTACTCCGGACCCGTGCCGATATGAAAATCCGCCCGCAATGGTCCGGCAATTTCGTCAGCAAAAAATTGCCCGAGAGAACGGCCGCTGACACGCCGCACTACCTCGCCTATCAGGTGGCCCTGAGTTAATGCATGGTACCCGCTGGCGCTGCCGGGTTCCCACCAGGGCGCCTGCCGAGCCAGCGCTTCTACGACTGCATCCCAGTCGTAAAAAGCCTCGCCACTCATCGGCTCATCCATGCCGGACAAGCCGGCGCTGTGGCTCATAAAATGGCGCACTTCGACGGTGTCTTTGCCATTCTCGGCAAACTCAGGCCAATAGCGAGCCACCGGCGCATACAAGTCCACTTCGCCACGATCCGCCAACAACAGCATGCACAGCGCAGCCATGGTTTTTGTGGAGGAGTAAACATTCACGATGGTGTTTTCTTCCCACGGTAAGGTGCCGGCCTGATCACGATGTCCACCCCACAGGTCGACCACAATTTCACCTTCCACAGACAAGGCCACGCAGGCCCCTACTTCTTCCTGGGTGGCAAAGTTGTTGGCAAAAGCTTCGCGTACCGCGGCAAATTTCTCATCGCAGAATCCATGTATTTCAGTCATAAGTCTTCAGACACTCCAGTTTTCTCAGGGTATAAATTCTCAGTTAAAAGTCAGACCAGCTGCCATTGCAACAGGCTGTAGGCCGGCTCCGCGTCGAAGTGGTGCTCAAACACACCGCGCACCTCGGCGCCAATGGGTACCGGTTGCTCCGGATCACCCAGCAGATTACCCACCACGCGCACGTTGCCTGCGGTGGGAATGGTAACCAACACAATGATAT
>JBCCUW010000513.1:0-3198 GCA_039196385.1 Pseudomonadota bacterium | reverse complement strand
TTTGAGATGATCGAAAGCATGGATCAGTTGGATGCACGGGTTGCTGACTCTGAGCAGCGCCTGGTATCCACCAGCGAGACCATCGAGGAGCGCGTGCTCAGTCTGTCCGAACTGAAAGAACAGTCACTGGCACAGGCGGAAAGTCTCAAAGAACTTTCGTCCGACATAGAAACCCGCAATCGCGAAGTCAAACAGTTGCAGGCGCAAAAAGCTGCTCAAGATGGGGCGCAGGTCCGCGCGTTTCAGGGTGAAGGCGACCGTCAATACCTCACCGGCATGAAAGTGGGTGGGCGGAACATTGTGATTGCAGTGGATACCTCCGCCAGCATGCTGGACAACACCATCGTCAATATCCTGCGCCGCCGCAACATGGACGAAGATCGCAAACGGGAAGCGCCGAAGTGGCAGCGCGCCATTCGTACTGTGGAATGGCTGGCGGCGCAACTCCCCCTGGACGCAGAATTTCAGGTGTATGGATTTGCTGAAGATACCAGCAGTCTGGTGCCTGAAGCTGATATGGATTGGGTGGCCATGGACGATGGCCAGGCCCTCAATCGTGCCGTTGGCGAATTGAAAAAAGATGTCCCCGAAGGTGGTTCCAGCCTGGTGAACCTGATGCTGGCCGTCCGCCAACTTTCGCCAATTCCCGATAATGTTTATCTGATCACCGACGGGTTACCCACCCAGGGCGAAAACCCACCCCGTTCGGCGACTGTCACTGGTAACCGGCGGCTGGAGTTATTCGGGCAGGCCATCAACCGGCTACCAAAGCAGATACCCGTCAACGTCATTATGTTTCCGATGGAAGGTGACCCGCTGGCCTCAGCGGCTTACTGGAATCTGGCGCGGGTAACCGGGGGTGCTTTTGTGTCGCCATCATGGGACTGGCCCTGATGCGTAGTCGACGTGGCATCGAAGAATTCAGCGTGTCTTTCCTGGACGTTATCTGTTGTGGGTTTGGCGCCATTATTCTGCTGCTGATGATTACCAAAACCGTGCAGCCGGTGCTGCTGGAACGCAGCAGTATCAATCTACAGGGACAGGTCGCAGCGCGGGAAAACGCCCTCTTCGAGATTCGCGGCCAGATCACCGAACTGAGGCGTCAGCTGGATGACACCGAGGGTGATCTCGACGACAAACTGGAAAAACTCGCCGAACTGCAGCGTCAGCTGACACAGATTCTCGGTGAATACGACAATCTGTCGGAATCGCAACAGGAAACCGCCACGCAGAACCTGAAACTGGCGGCTGCCAAACAATCGTTGACCGACGAAATGGAACGACTGCTGGGTCTCGACTTCAAACGCTCATCCGGCCTGGTTGGGGGTATCGCCGTGGACTCGGAATACATCATTTTTGTCATCGATACTTCAGGCAGCATGCAGAGCGTGGCCTGGCCTCAGGTGGTGCGCAAAGTCAGCGAGACGCTGTCTATTTATCCCCAGGTTAAAGGTATCCAGGTGATGAACGACATGGGCGACTACATGTTCAGCCGCTACCAGGGCCAGTGGATCGAAGATACCCCCGCCTTGCGCAACTCCATTATTACCACCTTACAAGGCTGGGCGCCCTTCAGTAATTCAAGCCCGGTTGAAGGTATCACTGAGGCAATAAATACCTACTACGATCCCGATAAACGTATTAGCATCTACGTGTTTGGCGATGACTACACTGGCAATTCAATAGAGGAAGTAATCGAAGCCGTGGATCGGGTTAATCTGGCAGACGAAAGTGGCCGCAGGCGTGTGCGCATCCACGCGGTAGGGTTTCCGGTGTATCTGGACCGTCCGAATAACCGCGTGTACCGTTTTGCCGCGCTCATGCGGGAACTGGCTTATCGCAACGATGGCAGTTTTGTCGGCCTGGCGGAAAACCAATGATCGTGAACAACCGTACAAACTGTTCTGCCCCGCGATTGGGTGTGCTGGTGATAGCGCTCGCTCTGTCAGGCTGTGCTGGCACTCAGGTGCTTGAAGTGGAACCCGGCCGCTTTCCCGTGCCTTTGATGCAGAAAGCCCCGGTAAATTTGGGGGTTTACCTGAACGAAGAACTCACCACCTATGTCCACAAAGAAACCATCGAGAAGAAAGGTGATTTCGAAGTGGCTGTGGGACCGGCCCAGAGTCAGTTGTTCAGTAACCTGGCCACAGGGGTGTTCCAAGGTTACGAACTCGTTGATAGTCCTGTGGCAGAGCACCTGGACGGGGTTCTGCAACCGGTCATCACCGAGCTGCAGTTTTCGCTGCCCAGCCAGACCCGCTCAGATTACTACGAAATATGGATACGCTATCAGTTCCGCTTATTCGACAGCGCTGGCGCCCTGATCGGCGAATGGAATCTACCGGCGTACGGCAAAGCCAACAAGGCGGATCACGGTTCAAAAGCCGGCTTGGAAGAAGCTGCGCTGGCCGCCTGCCGCGACGCCATGGCGTTTTTCAGCATCAACTTCACGCGTGAGCCGGTAGTCAGCAAATGGCTGGCCGCAGGCAAGCCGCGGGTGGTGCTGGCCGCACAAAGTGGTGCCAGCGGGACGCAAAACCCAACGCAAAACGTTCCCCAGCAAGGCCTGCAAAACACCGCTCAGGTCAGCTCCCCAACTCCGGCAGCCGGTGCCACAGGCAGCGCAGCAGCTAGTTCCGGCGCACCGGCCGCACCGGCCCCTCCGACGTCTGATCCCGCTGGCATTGATCCCGCTGGCATTGACACGGATCCGGCACCGGAAAGTGAACCCGACAGCGCTGCGGCCAGTGCTGATCAGAGTGTTGATCAGGACGTCGGCCTGGATACTGATCAGGACGATGATCAACAGAAAGAAACCCAAATCACCAATATCAACAGCATAGGCGACGCCGCGGGAGGTTCCCGGTAGTGAATTACGTACAGACAACCTGGCGCGTGCTTATTACGGTCGCGGTGGCCACCACCGGCTTAACCGGCTGCGTGACAGCCACCGTTGAGCAGATCCGCGAAACGACCACCGCCATGAATGAAGGTGATTCCATTGTTGTGTTGGGACGGCGCAATCGACCCAGCCAGGCAGAAGCTGAGCTGGATTTTATTGATTGTGTGTCACGCAAAGTGGCGGGAGGATCTAATGGGGTGGAGGTGATCACCGAACAGGAATTTGTTGACGCCATGTTTCCCTGGTTCGAACCACGCACCGCCCCGCTGAACACCAACGAACTACCCGAGCTGTTG
>JBCCUW010000512.1:0-3200 GCA_039196385.1 Pseudomonadota bacterium | reverse complement strand
GCGCCCCGTTTCTGATCCTGCTGATTTTGGCCCTTGTTTGTCCGGCCCTATTTGTCCGGCGCTATTTGTCCGGTCCTATTTGTCCGGTAGTGATGCTGCGCCTTCAGCGGCACGGGCGCGTAATTGGTCGAGAATGTCTGCGTGCCGTTCCCGGGTCAGGTTGTAGCGACTGTAGAACAGTACCGAAATGGCAGCTGCGGTGGCCATAATCGGACCGGCCGCCAATCCCAGGCGGAAGATGACGTCTTCTTCCAATTGGCCGGGTACCGCATCAAATGGCATGCGCACAAACCAATCCAGCATCAGGCCCGCGACAAAATGACCGACAGAGCTGGACATTTTGGCGAAAAACGCGCGGGCGGAATAGAACAGACCTTCTTCCCGGGCGCCGGTGTACAGCTCATTTTCGTCGATGATGTCCGCCAGCATGGAGACGATGGCCACGCCGGCGACACCCAGGCTTAAGGCAAACAGAAAACTGTTGGCAATCAGCAGTGGCAGCAGCAGCTCGGAGTCGTTCTCGGGAAACCAGCCCAGCAGGCGCAGGTCGATGATCAGCTGAGACATGATCACCAGGCCGATAATGGCCCCGGTGAGCACGGGTTTGCGGTCGAAACGCCGCATCAGGCGTGGTGCAATGGAAGCACCCAGCAGCGCTCCGGGGAGCGCACCCAGGCCCAGCCAGCGGATTTCGTCGGGACCAATTTCCCAGAAATAGGTCTGGATGAAGATGCTGAACGTTTCGTACAGGCCGCTGGAAATCATGAAGAAGAAAAATCCAAGCAGCAGAAACAGGTAGTTACGGTTTTTCAGCGTGCTGAGAACTTTGCGCAAAAACATGCCAATGGACAGGCGTTCAGGCTGCTGAATGGGCTGACTGAGAAAAGGTACACTCGGGTAGGTCCCCATGGCGCAGAGCGAAACTGTCATCAGAATCGCCGCCCCGGCAAACAGCGACAGAGGACCGTAAGACGCTGCCTGCAGATGGTTGGAAATGGCCACGCCCTCCGCGTTGATCGTTTCGCCGCTTAAGAAAACCGACCAGGCGACAAAGATAAACAACGCGCCGGTGGAATAGCCGAACAACGCGTTGATGCTGAACAGTTGGGAGCGTTCGTGCTGCTCGCGCACCATTTCCCCACCCAGGGCGAGATGCGGAATAACATAAAGCGTCAGGCAGATACGGCTGATAATTGTCCAGAAAGCCAGCCACGCAAACAGGTACATCTGTCCTGCAGATGCGGCCAGCGCGGTTTTGTCGGTGAGTGCCTCCGGGGGGTTGAAGATACACCACAGGGCCAGACCCAGCGGCACCGGGGCCACAAACAAAAACGGGTGGCGACGCCCCATCCGCGAGCGCCAGCGATCGGAAACGATGCCGATGGCCGGGTCCGAGACGGCATCTACCACCAGGGCCATGAGAATGGCGGTGCCAATCAGCGAGTTGGACAGGCCAACCGCCTGATTGTAATAAATGGTTATGAACGTGTTGAACATGCCCAGGTAAATGGTTTCACCCACGGCGCCAATCCCAAAGGCCATTTTCATCCACAGTGGGATGGTTGAGGTGCTCAGTGGCGCAGGGGATGCATTACCCGGTGTCGTTGGCTGATTCACGACTCCTGACCAGCGATGTGCTCAAGCCCGGCGAGGATATAGGCCACCACGGTGTCCACGGCTTGCTCGCGACGGGTGGCGCGTTTCCCTGACAGGTGGTCGGCCACGTATTGCGCCGCCGCAATAGAAGCACCGGAAGACATACTGACCACCAGCTCAGACTTGATGCGTGGCAACTGGTATTTGTCAGCGGCGTTGCTCACCAGGAATTGCGCGATCTGGTCACCGTGGGCGGCGCTGCTTGCGGCAATGGCCGAGGCGATTTCCGGCTGGCTGTCGAGAATAGGAATGATGTTACCGGGCGCGTAGTGGTCGAAGTTACTATTCACAAAGATGCGCACCACTTCTTCGAACGAGGTCGCCGCCGCGGCGTCTTTGATCAACTTGTCGGTATACCCGGCATATTCGTGGACCAGCAGCGCCCGCAGGGTTTCTTTACGGTTGGCAAAATAGTTGTACACCAGCGGGCTGGAGACATTGGCGGTGCGGGCCAGAGCTTCCATGGTAAAAGCCTGCAAACCGTCCTGAAGAATCAGCTCGCGAGCGACCTCCAGCAGTTGTTTCTTGCGCGCTTCCGGGGTCAGCCGGGTGCGGGTCCGGGTATTCATAGCGCTGAATATACTACTATTTTATATTCTCTTAAATAAGAGATTTGGCAGGCAATCCCGGCATTATGGCTGCAGCGTGGTCAGTGCCTGGTAGACCGCTACTGCCAGATCGTCACGATATTGCAGGCTGAAGGGTGACCCGCCCAGCTGCAGCATGCTGACCAGCAGAATGTCTTCCACCGGGTCCCACCAGTAAATGGTCTGGTACGCGCCACCCCATTCCAGCTCGCCGGGTGAAGACAGCACGCCGCGGCGCACCGGATCCAGATAGATACCAATCCCCAGTCCGTGGCTGCCCCCGCGGCCCAGGGTCAGATTCAGATTTTCCCCCTCATTTGCGTCCGTCAGACTGCGGGGGAGATGGTCCAGGGTCATGAACTGCACCGTTTTTGGCCCCAGAATGCGCTGACCATCCAGACTGCCCCCCTGACGCAGCATCTCCAGCAGGCGCAGATAATCACCTGCGGTGCTGACCAGCCCTGCACCGCCGCCATCGACTGGAAGGTAGCGGTAGGGTGCGCTGAAGGGCGGGCCGGAGAGTTCCTGCAGTTGGGCGGCCTGACTATCCCATTGATGGGCAGTGGTCAGACGTGTGATTTTTTCGTCGCTCACACTGTAGCTGGTGTCGATCATACTCAGAGGGCTGAAAATATGCTCTGCGAAATAGTCCGCCAGGGATTGGCCGCTGGCAACTTCAACCAGGGCACCCAGCACATCTGACGCAAAGCTGTAGTGCCAGGCGCTGCCGGGTTCGTACTGCAAGGGCAGGGCGGCAATGCGGGTGGCATAGTCCAGGCCGTCCGTCACCGGGTCAGTATTTACCGGTGTATCCAGCAGCTTGTGGACCGGGTGGTCGTCAGGGTAGCCGTAGCTCAGTCCTGCGGTATGGGTAAACAGCTGATGTACGGTCATCGTCTGGGTGGCTGGCGCCAGCTTTCCCTCTTGATAGACCTGCATGTCTGCAAACGCCGGGAT
>JBCCUW010000511.1:0-3205 GCA_039196385.1 Pseudomonadota bacterium | reverse complement strand
GACATCCAAAGCAACATCGCAGGCTTCCAGAATTCGCTCCAGCGTGCTGGTGGCCGGTGATTTATGCATATTCAGATAAGCGCTCAAGGTAGCGTGCGAGGTGCCAGCGCGACGGCCGATTTCACGCAGGCTCAAGCCGCTGCGCTGTTGTGCTTCGCGGATCAAGCGGCTGGCCAGGGACTGGGCCGTACCGCTGCTGGGTGGGGTACTTTTCATATCGGTTCTTGTATCACTTCTCACATCAGCACTCACATCAACACTCACATCAGCACTCACATCAACACTCACATCACTTCTAAGGATGGTATTCAATCGGATACCAATATAGCATAAAATTCTTCTAAAGCCAGCCAGACTGGACTGACCGTGGGAATCGTTTGCCGTGCCCGTGGGCTTGGCGCATGATGTGAGCGCTACGCACGCATGGGCTTTGGAGGGAGACATGACGGACAACCGCAGAATTGATGTGTATCTGGTTTGTAACGCTAAATATCACGACACCAATTTCGCTCGTCTGGAGCTGCTGAAATTGTTGGCGGAACATGAAGATATCAACACTCGAGTGGCGGATAGTTTCAGCGATATTGAGGCGATCAAAAATTCCGCGTTGCTGCTCACGTACACCTGTGATCTGCGCCCGACCGAAGCTGAGCAGGCCGGGCTGGCGGAATTTCTTGACCAGGGCGGGCGCTGGTTTGCATTACATGCGACCAATGCCCTGCTGGAATTTGTCGAGGGTGGCAAAGTGGATACCCCGGATGTCGCACCGGCGTTTATGGATATGTTAGGCAGCCGCTTCATTGCACACCCGGCTAATCAGCGTATTGAAATTAAGGTCACCGATGTGGTGCACCCACTGACGCATGGTATTGATGATTTTGCGGTTGAGGATGAGGAGCCCTATTACTGTGAGCCATTGGGCGAGCAGACGGTCCTGCTGGAGGCGCAATATGGTGAGAAGTCTTCGGGTTATGTGCGGTCGGACTACGGAACCGACCGCGATTCCCACCCGCAGATGTATCTGCATCCCTGGGGTAGTGGCGAGGTGCTGTACCTGTCGCTGGGGCATTGCACAGGTAAACACGACATGAAACCGATTGCAGATGTGGTGCCGGTGGTGCGGGGTTCGTGGGATTCGCCGGTTTATTATGAGCTGTTGCGCCGCGGCATCCGCTGGGGCGCGGGTATGCTCAACTGAGGTGGGCAATGTCATACCGGTAACCCAGAACAGCCGGGTCAGCGCGCGGTCCGGAGTGGATATTCAGTTTCTCGACGAAGGTCTGGCTCAGTCGGAGCAATGGCGCATGGGTGGTTGGCTCCTGCAGTTTGTGCAATTACCTGCCGGCCATATCTGGACCTTGGATCATCGCCACGGCAGGCCTTACGTCAAAGTGATCACGGGTAGTCTGGAGCAACCTCGACGTGTGGCGTTTGGTCCGCACCGTCAAGTGTCTTCCACCCGTGTTCAGCTGGACCAGATTTCCGCGGGTCCGTCCGGTGCACTGTTGGCGCTGTTTACCGAAACCCCGGCGGCACCGGCCAACTATGCCAGCATGGACCAGCTGGAAATTCTGGGGCCCAACGCAGCGGCATTTGAGTGGCTGAGTTTTGCCGAACGTTTCGGGCATGTCATGAACGACTTCGACGGCGCGGATGCTTACATGTCCGGAGGATTTCACCTGCTGGATGGAGTGGGTGCTGAAATCAGCTACGTTAATCTGTGGACGGCCGGTAAAGGGGTCAACCTCACCACCCATAATCACAGTCACCCGCCCAGCGCTGTTGCGCCAGCGTTTGCCGAGGTGCATTGGGTTTTCAACAATGGTACGACGCAAGGCGGTATGTATTCTGCGGTTGCGCAGGACGCTGCACCGGACCAGTACTTCCCGATGCAAAGAGGGGAGGAGCATGGGCCCTTTTTCCATGTTGACGCCACTACCGGGCGGCCGCAACGTCTGACGAACGGTGCGGTCGCGTATCCCTGGCATGGCTGGCAGGCGGGCAAAGATCACTTGCCCGGGCAGGCATACGATGTGGTGGCGGCTTTTGAAACCAATCCGGACTTTGTGCTGATCTGACGCCGGCAGGTCATCTTGAAGTGCGCTCCAGAGCGGTTAAACTGGCGCGTTGAATTTGCAGGACCCGCATGGACGTACAAATCAATTGAGCGCTGCCCCCACTTTTGCCGAGCCAGACCTGACCGATCCTTACGCCACTGATTTGCGGCGCTATCGACGCATTGCGCTGATTACCCTGGCGGCTGTGTATTTCCTGATCCTGGTCGGCGCAAGCGTGCGTGCCTCAGGTGCGGGGATGGGATGCCCCGACTGGCCAACCTGCTTTGGCCAATGGATACCGCCGACCAGCGAGCAGCAGTTACCGGCAAACTATCAGGAGATATACGCTGACCTGGGTTATGCCGAAACCCGCTTTAACGTGGTGAAGACCTGGACGGAGTATGTTAATCGCCTTGTTGGGGTAACCATTGGGCTGCTTATTCTGCTGACGGCCATTTATTCCTGGCCGCTGCGCCGCTATGACCGCTCAATTACAGTGGCGTCAATTGCTGCCTTTTTTATGGTTGCCTTTCAGGGCTGGCTGGGCGCCAAGGTGGTCAGCTCCAATCTGCAGCCGGGTATGATCACCCTGCACATGTTGATGGCGCTCGCCATTGTGGGGACCCTGATTGTTGGATTGGCCAACGCGCGTCGCGGAATTATGCAGGCGCAGGCTTTGCCCCGGGTCGAGCCTGGTATTGCGCGGTGGCTGTACATTGTTCTGGCCATGACCGTGCTGCAGGTGGCGATGGGCACGCAGGTCAGAGAAATGACCGACTTTATTCGGGTTGCCCAGGGTGATGAACTGCGGGCTACGTGGGTAGAGTACATGCCCTGGTTTTTTTATGTGCATCGCAGTTTTTCGGCAATAGTGCTGCTGGCCAACCTGTGGTTGGCGCGGCAGCTGATTACCTCGCTGGGGGCCCAACATACGCTGACCAAACTGACGCTGGTGATGCTGTTTGTGCTGGTCCTGGGTATTCTCTCTGGCGCCACCCTGGGTCACCTGGGTATGCCTGCGCTGGTGCAGCCGGCGCACCTTTTAACGGCATCTTTGTTGTTCGGGCTGCAGTTCTTAATCTGGATGAGCTATCGGCATGCCCGCTCTGCGGTGGGGACACCTGCCGCCGTCGGTGCGTGATCTCGAG
>JBCCUW010000510.1:0-3208 GCA_039196385.1 Pseudomonadota bacterium | reverse complement strand
TCTCACCTGGTATCACCGCTGGCAGTTAACAGCGTGCTGGTAGTCGGTGAGCCTACCGAAAACCCGCTGGTGCGGGTCCACAGCAACTGCCTGACCGGCGATGTCTTCGGCTCTCAGCGCTGCGATTGCGGCCCGCAACTCGATCGGGCGCTGGCGCGTATCAGTGCAGATCCCGCGGGTGGCTATCTGGTCTACATGGCGGGGCACGAAGGCCGCGGGATTGGCTTGTGGGCCAAAGCGGCGACTTACCTGCTGCAGGATGCCGGGGAAGATACGTATCAGGCCAACCGTTCGCTGGGACTGCCGGATGATTCCAGGGACTTCACCGATGCCGCGATTCTGCTGAAACACTTTGTCGGCAAAGAAGCGTTCAGGCTGCTGACCAACAACCCGAAAAAAGTTACGGATTTGAACGAATTCGGACTGCACGATATCGTGCAGGAAAAACACGTCACCGGCGTGAACGATTGGAATCGTCGTTATCTGCATGCCAAGCAGGAGAAGGGCCACCGCCTGGACGATCAGGATCTCAGGCGCTGACTGCGGGTACTGAGGTCACAAAGGCGAGGTGGGCACGATACCTTAAGTGCGCAGCGGGTCTGCTGATGCTGACCGGTTTTGTGCACGCGGACGAGTTGACCATCAATCAGATCCAGTTTGTCGGCAGCCACAACAGCTACAAGCAGGCCATGTCAGCGCCAGCAGCCTGGCTTCTGCGCTTGTTTGACGCGCAAACTGCTGAACAACTGGATTATGCGCACGTACCGCTGGCAGAACAGTTGGACCAGGGTTTACGCAAGCTCGAACTCGATGTGTTTTATGATCCCGATAATCAGCTTTTTGTGGTCGGGCATGTTCAACTCATCGATATGAACAGCCATTGCACTGACCTGAGACTCTGTCTGCAACAGATACTGCGCTGGAGCGAGGCAAATCCTCATCATGTGCCCATCTGGATTGGCATTAACGCCAAGGATGATGTGATCAGCCTGTTGCCTGACCCGCATCCCTTTACCCCTGAGGTGTTTGCGCACCTGGATGAGGTGTTGTGGGAGATGCTCGGCGATAAACTCATTACCCCGGCCGATGTGCCTCAGCGGCGTTGGCCCGGTCTGCAGCAGTCCCGGGGTAAATTCCTGTTGGTGCTGGATGAGCGTGGCCAGAAAATTGACTGGTATCTGCAAGGCTGGCAACGCCGGCCGATGTTTGCCAACGCGCCGGTAGATCATCCGGCCGCTGCCGTGTTGATTGTGAATGACCCGGTGGCTCGCCATGACGAGATACAGGCACGGATCCGCCAGGGTTATATGGTGCGGACCCGTGCGGATGCGGATACCGTGGAGGCGCGCAGTGGCGCTGTGCAGCGCCGAGAGCGGGCATTCAGCAGCGGCGCGCAGGCAGTCAGTACAGACTACTATCTACCCCACAATCCGTTTGGCACGGATTATCGCGTGACACTGCCCCATGCCATCCGTTGTAACCCGGTTAACACGCCACCCGACTGTCGCGTGCCGGGCATTAACGCGCCACAGCGCTGAGCCGGGTGGCGTTCGTTGGGTTTACCAGTTGTGGGGTTCCCCGTTCCACTTCATGAAGCAGCCGGTGTTTTCCAGATTAATACCATCAACCACCTGGGCGATACCGGTAGCACTCTCAACCGGTGTGATGTCTGCTTGGGGACCGCCCATGTCGGTCTGCACCCAGCCTGGATGGATCAGTCCCACCGCAATGTTATCTTTGGCCAGTTCCAGTGAGATCATACGCATGACTTTGTTCACGGCGGCTTTGGACGAACAGTAGGCGTACATGGTGGGCCAGTTGAGGTCCAGGGCGCCCATCTGGCTGGTGATGGTGATTGCCCGGGCATTGGTGCCGTTCTTCAGCACCGGATGCAGGGCCTGCAGCACGCGCAGTGGCGCCACTGTGTTGACGTTAAATGTCTCCAGCCAGCCGTCGTAGTCCATGCTCAGGGCGCTTTGTTGCTCCGGTGCCGGCCCGGGTGTACCTGCGTTGTTGATTAGAACGTCAACACCTTGTGCGGACACGGCATCAACCAGCGCCGACACGGAATCCGCATCGGTAGGTATGAGTTTCAGCACGGTGAGATTTTCCCCAGCCAGAGCGTTCAAGGCTTCAGCATCGTCTGGGTTACGGCAGGTGGCGAATACATGGTCGCCTTGTCCTGCGTAGTGTTTGGCCAATTCCAGGCCGATGCCCCGATTAGCGCCGGTGATGAGTACGTTGGACATAAGGTTCTCCCTTTCTGTTTTCAATGAATGGTTATTTGGGTCGTTTTATCTTTTGTAATTGCGGTACAGGTTAAGTGATTTCAGTTTGGCTCTGCACGGCTGAGATGTTCACCCAGCAGTTTATTGAATACGTCAGGCCGTTCGAAGTAGGGCGAATGACCCGTATCCTCAATGACTTCGATGCGCGCATCTGGAAAGTGTGGGACATAACTGGCCAGTAATTCACTGGAAAACAACGGATCTTCAGCGCCACTGATGAATAAGGTCGGACACTGCACTTGCTGCAAAGTGTCCAATTGTACAACGTCGTCTTTGCCCAGCAAGGTGGAGAGCTTATCCCAGGAGAATTCCTGGTTAAAGTTATTGATCGACTCGTACAGCTGCATCAGCGCTGCATTCTGCGCCGTGGCGGCGGACATGGTGGCCTTGACGCCGGCGGTCCCGCGACCCGTTGCTGCCGTCAGGTCCCGCATGGCGGCTGAAGGTTGCGGGTTAATGATGCCGCCAGTGGTGCAGCTCAGGGTCAAAGACACGACCCGGTCAGGGGTGTCCAGAGCGCAACGCAGCGAAGTAAATCCCCCCATCGACTGTCCAACCAGGTGCGCTGACGGTATGCCCAGCTCATCCATGATGGCCAGCAGGTCATCGCGAAACGCATGGACAGTTAAGGTTTCGTTGCTGGGGGAACGGGCAAAACACCGGTGGTCGAACGCAATACAGCGGTAATCCGTGGCAAAGTGGGCCAGCTGGTTAAACCAGATAGCAGCGTTGCCGCCAGCGCCATGGGCAAAAACAATGGCCGGACGGGATGGCGCCTCAGGGCCGTAAGCTTCATAGTAAACGGTAGCCCCGGGGCGAGACAGGGTTGGCATAGACGCTCCCGACTTTGTGTTGATTCCCAGGCGGTAACGCTATCAGTTCGGGCGGCAGAAAGGAAACTGCACCTAACCCACAACGCT
>JBCCUW010000509.1:0-3211 GCA_039196385.1 Pseudomonadota bacterium | reverse complement strand
TCAGGCTCATACAGTCCCGTACCTTCCTCGAGGACCAATTGACCGCACTTTTCTTCCGTAATGGTTTTCCCGGGATCCAGCGGATCGCGCATCTCGCCGCCGTTTTCTGCAATTTTGGGAACCTGCGCGCAGCCATCGCGCTGCACGCCCTGCAGTTCCATCAATACGTTAGGCATACCCACGTTGGGAAACACCTTGTTGTTTGCGCCAAACGGACGTGAGTCATCCACATAAAACGTCTTCAGATAGTTGTAGACGTATTCCGCACTCTTGTATTTGGTGATCATCGTCAGGTCCGGCGGCGCCACCCCAAACCATTCTTTGGAAATATCCGCTGGCATTGCATTAGTCATGAGTTCACCAATTTTCTGGTCGGTGAACACAAGTTTGTCCAAGGCAATGTCGTGCGGAATACCCAGCGCATCAACAGTCTGTTCGTACCGCTGATAGCCCAGGGCATGACAACCCAGACAGTAGTTCATATACAAGCGCATGCCGTTCTGGAGTGATGGCAGATTATTCAAATCTGTATCTATCGACTCCATATCCCAATCCACCGCCGAAGCAGCCCAGAGCCAGGAAGGCGCACACAAGAGAATCGCTAGGAGGATTTTTTTCATTATGTCGTTACCCTATCCGGTTCCGGCTTGGTCTTTTCGATCCGCGTATACCAGGGCATGAGCACAAAGTAGAGGAAATAAATAACCGTGCCGAACTGCGCGGTTAACGTACGCCCATCCGTCGGCGCGAGCGTACCCAGATAGCCGAGGACAAAAAACGACACAATAAAAAGACCCAGCCAGACCTTGGACCACATCCCTTTGTAACGAATCGATTTCACCGGACTGCGGTCAAGCCATGGCAGGCCAGCCGGAATAATAATCGCTACCGCCATCACCACCAGCCCCCAGAATTTGGCATCCATACCCAGTAGCGGGAAGGTTGCCGCCCGCAACATGGAGTAATAAGGCGTGTAGTACCAGACCGGGGCAATATGTTCCGGCGTCGCCAGCGGATCAGCAGGCACAAAATTAGGCTTCTCGATGAAGTACCCGCCCATCTCCGGTGCGAAGAAAACCGCCGCACAGAAGATGATGAGAAAAACCACCATCGCGTGAATATCGTGCACCGTGTAGTAAGGGTGGAAAGCGATGCCATCCAGGGGTACACCATCCGGACCTTTGTTCTTCTTGATTTCGATGCCATCAGGGTTGTTGGAGCCCACATGGTGCAGGGCGACCAGATGTACAAACACCAGCGCGGCAAGGACCAGAGGCAAAGCCACAACATGCAGGGCAAAGAAGCGGTTCAAGGTTGCGCCGGACATCAGGAAGTCACCACGCACCCACTCCATCAGATCCGGGCCAACGTAGGGGATAGCGCCGACCAGCGATACAATCACCTGCGCGCCCCAGTAGGACATGTTGCCCCAGGGCAGCAGGTAACCGAAAAAGCCCTCGGCCATCAGCGCAACAAAAATCACCATACCGATCAACCACAGCAGTTCCCGCGGCCCGCGATATGAGCCATACAGCAGCGCACGGTACATGTGGAGATAGACGACGATAAAGAAGAACGACGCACCAGTAGAGTGGAGGTAACGGATCAACCAGCCATACTCAACATCGCGCATAATGTACTCAACCGAGGCGAACGCCGCCTCACCGGTTGGCGCGTAGCTCATGGTCAGCCAGATGCCGGTGACAATTTGGTTGACCAGCATGAATATCGCCAGCACACCAAAGTAGTACCAGAAGTTGAAGTTCTTAGGTGCGTAGTAACGGGACATGTGGTACTCGAACGTTTCCGTCGCCGGAAAGCGTGCGTCTAGCCAGGTCATAAAGCCGGACCACATGTTTGCTGATTTACCTTCAGTATTTGGAGTTTGCATCAGGCTGCTCCCTCCAGTCCAATGGTGATGACAGTATCTGAATCAAACCGATAAGGTGGAACCTCGAGGTTCGTTGGCGCAGGAAACCCAGCACCGACACGCCCCGCCAGGTCAAATTTGGAGCCATGGCACGGGCAGAAGAAGCCTCCGCTACCATCATCAAAATTATCCGCTTCAACCAGTTTCGGGGAGCACCCCAGATGCGTACAGATGCCCAGATACAGCCCAATGTCAGGACGCATTGAGCGCGTACCGTTCTTGGCGTATTCCGGTTGCTGAGGTTGATCTGAATCCGGATCAGCCAGGTCCAGGTCCGAAGACTCCAGGGCAGCCACGGTGGGTTCATCGCGCTTTATGATAAAAATCGGCTTACCCCGCCACGCCACCGTCAGCATTTCTCCAACTATGAGCTTGCTGATATCCACTGTGACCGGCGCGCCCGCAGCACGGGCTTTTGCACTGGGTTTCCAGTAGCTGATAAAGGGTACCGCGGCACCCACAACACCCAGCCCTGCAGCGACCGATGTCGCGCCGATCAGGAAATAGCGACGGGAGGAATTGATACTGCTTTCAGCCGCAGGCGCGTCTTGACTAGCATCACTCAAGGCTTCGTGCTCCCAATTGTTACGTAGTTACTCAACTCGAATTTCAAAACTGTGGTCCAATCAGTTTTTTTTAATCGTCTAAATCGTCATACGAATGGCAAGTCTCACGTCTTGTTCGGTGCGGTAATTCACCGATCTACGACGTTCCGCGTTGCAGGCAAATGATCAGCTGCTCCGGCTTACTCACAACTGCTCGATTGTAGCACACCCACTTGGGTTAGCGGCGCACAAATAAGAATAAAACGCAGCGCATACCTGAGGATTGGCAACAACCCTCCGCAGCATGAGTAAACCAAGCCAGAGTAGTTTAGCGTTTCGAGAACTGCGGACGTTTGCGAGCCTTGCGCAAGCCCACTTTCTTACGTTCAACGGCCCGCGCATCGCGGGTCAGGAACCCTGCAGCGCGCAAAGGGGAGCGCAGACTTTCGTCATAGTCAACCAGGGCGCGGGCCAGACCATGCCGAATTGCACCCGCCTGCCCAGAAGCACCACCGCCGCTGACAGTGACCTTAACATCCAGCCGATCTGTCATATCGACCACTTCCAGCGCCTGGCGCACCACCATGCGTGACGTCTCGCGTCCAAAAAACTCATCGAGCGGCTTGGCATTCACTATGATCTTGCCGGTACCCGAGGCAAGAAAAACTCTGGAAGTTGCGGTCTTGCGACGAACGGTGCCGTAGTTGTAATTGCTCATGCGTTAATCTCCAGAGCC
>JBCCUW010000508.1:0-3214 GCA_039196385.1 Pseudomonadota bacterium | reverse complement strand
GTGGCCACGGGTTTGGCGGTGGCTAACTTCGCCGGGTTGCGCTTCGACCGCTAGGCTATTCGATTTCTTTGGCGGGTTGCCAGGTAGGATCCAGCGTGGCAAAAAAAGTCTGCAGAATCCGGTAGGTTAAACCCCAGACGAAGTGTCCGCGCTCCAGCCGGTAGCCGTTGAATGTGGTGGGAACACCCGCCATGGGTTTCACTTCGGTATCATGAATGTCGTTGCGGGCCATGGGCTGTAGCGCTGTCCAGACCACATCAGCCACCTCATAGTTCGGTTCGAACGCCGGGTCGCCGTGTATCTGAAAAGCATGGGGCGCAATCAACATGTCGAGCACGCGCCCGCGGGGCTGGGCCTGCTGATGATTCAGCGCCCCCAGATAGTCTGCGTCAGTCAAATCAAGACCAATTTCTTCCATCGTCTCCCGCATGGCGGCTGCTTGCAGCGAGTTGTCCACCGGATCACGGTGGCCACCAGGGAAGGCCATGTGTCCAGACCATGGGTCACCTTCTTTCACGGCACGTTCGATAAACAGCATCTCCGGGCCTGCGGGCCTTTCGCGCATGATAATGGCAACCGCAGCCTGGCGGGTGCTTTGGGAGGGCTGCACAAAGCTGGGTTCGTGCTGTGCCAGAGCAATTCTGATCTGATCTAGCGTAAACAAAGGTATGATGCTTGTCGCTGTAAAAACATGCATCATACCTGACTGGCAACCATGATGTGGACTATGACTGACGCAGGCGACGCGAAAACCCAGGATATACAACAACTTCAGCAGGAAAGGGTTGTACGACTGCAATCTGAGGCAAACCATTGTTTTGTTTGCGGTCCGTCTAATCCAATTGGTCTGGGGGTCAAGTTTGATCTGCACAACGACGTCTGCGTGGCGGAGTTTACCCCGCAACCGCAACATATGGGGTATGACAACGTCACCCATGGCGGCATCGTCTTCAGTCTGCTCGACGATGTGATGGCCAATTGGATATGGTTGCAGGGTGAGCAGTGTTTCACAGGCAAGGCGGAAATCCGTTATCGTGCCCAGTTACCGGTCGGGACGGCGGTGCGTCTTGAAGGCCGCTGTCTGAAACGCAAGGGTCGTCTTGCTCAGATGGAAGGGAAAGTTATTCGTCAATCAGATGACTTTGTTGTCGCTGAAGCTACAGGTGCGTTTATGATTGTGGTGAAGCCGGACAGCCAGTAAGTTCATGCTGTATCGGCGCCTGTAAAAACGCGCTAACAAGGTCCTGGGAGTGGAGTACGGAGGAAAAAGATGGCCTATATAACCCTGATTGTGATGCTTGCGCTTATTCAGTATTTATATTTCGGTGTTGCGGTCGGCCGCGCTCGTGGGCGGCATGGGGTCAGTGCGCCGGCAATCAGCGGTGACGAAACCTTTGAGCGGTTTCACCGGGCTCATCAGAATACGCTTGAACAGTTAGTGGTTTTTATCCCAGCCAGCTTTGCCGCCGCTTACTTTGCGAACGATCTGATTGCAGTGGCCATAGGCGTTGTCTACCTGGTGGGCCGGGCCTACTACTTCAGAAGTTATATCAGCGATCCCCAGAGTCGCGGCACGGGGATGATTATTACCATGGTCGCCAACATCATTCTTATTGGTATGGCCATGGTCGGTGCGATGCGCGCCATTCTTTTTCAGTAACGGATAGTTTCGGTAACCCCTCTTCAGTAACACTTTTTGCCGGGGGCAGTCGTTCAGGTGTTGTTGCGCGCCTGCCATTCGGACAATTGTTGCCGGGCGCGCACGGGATCGAATGCTTTGGTATTGCCTTCATGGCGATGCACCGGCGCGGTCAGTTCAACAACATAACCATTCGGGTCCCTGAAGTATATGGAGTGAATAAAACCGTGATCGGTTGGCCCACGGACCTCGATGTTGGCCGCGTGGCCTTTGGCCAGCATGCGTTCAAGTTCCTTGGCATCCACCAGCAGGGCAATGTGCAGATCAAAGTCGTGTTGATCCTTGAATTCGAAAGGTTGATCCGGTGCTTCAAAAAAAGCCAGGCACGAACCGTCTGCCATCTGGAAAAACGTGTGCAGTACGTTGGCTTGGCGACCGGTAGCGGTAGTCTTTATGGGGAACGCTTCAACCAGCGGTAAACCCAGAAAGTCTTCGTAAAAAGCGCGGGTTTCTTCGCTGTCGCGACAGCGATAGGCGGCGTGGTGCAGGCGTTGGATGCTTGCCTGAGTCATGCCGGGTACTTACGCGCCAGCCAGTCGAGCAAAGCCGCATTGGTCTCTGCGGGACACTCCTGTTGGATCCAATGTCCGCAGGGAAAACTCTGCACTTCCAGGTCCTGTACGATACCCGCCAGCGCCTCCGACTTGGGCACCATGTCGTAGTCGCCGTAAATCATCAGCGCCGGTTGCTCAATCCTTTCTTCATATGCGCCCAGAATATCCCAATTGCGCGAGAAGTTTCTGTACCAGTTCAAACCACCCGTGAAGCCGGCTTGTTGAAAAGCGCTGACAAATACATTGAGTTCCGCGTCCGTCATGAGGAGTTCGCCTGGCATTTCGGGCGCAGTACACATGGCAATCATAGGCATGCCCGCAGGGATTTCCGGGGCCGGATGCTCCCATTGTTTGGTACGGTACATGTTACGTAGAAACTGTTCGCAGTGATCCGCAAAGGCGCGGTCTGCCACACCCGGTTGTCGATTGAAATGCACAATGTAGAAATCACCGCCCAACTGGGACTCCCAGAAGCCAACCCATTCGGTCTCGCCGCGTTGCATGAACGGCACACTCAGGTTGGCCAGCCCGGCAACCCGCTGCGGATGAATCTGTGCCAACGCCCAAACCACGATTGCGCCCCAGTCATGGCCAATAAACACCGCGTCATCGTAGCCATAGTGGTCGAGCAACCCGACCAGATCGCCGGTCAGATGATTAATGTCATAGTTTTCAACCGCGGCAGGACGACTGGACTGCCCGTAGCCGCGCTGATTCGGCACGATCACGTGGTATCCCGCCGCTACCAGCGGTTCGATCTGGTGGCGCCAGGAGAAAGCGTGTTCTGGCCAGCCATGACACATCACCAGGGCTTTGTTGTGTTGTGCGCCGCTGGAAAACACTTCCAGCTCAACGCCGTTGGTCGAGATCAGTTCGGCTTCAGGAAAATTCATGGTGTAAGCTTGGCGTATTTAGAACAGCAATAAAAGGGGTAAATCATGAAGCTGGGGCTAGGCGTTGG
>JBCCUW010000507.1:0-3232 GCA_039196385.1 Pseudomonadota bacterium | reverse complement strand
GCCACTGTCGCCGCCGAACATTGTTGAGGCACTCGACTGAATCTACTGCGGGGTATTGCTGTGGCCAAAGTCGTGTTGCCTGACAATTTTGTTGCGGTGACGCAGAGTGAGCGGGAATTGGATATCCAGGTCGAGAATTATCGCGACCTGGTGAAACACTTGAAAAGTGAGTGGCCCCAACTTGATGAACTGCTGGACAAAACCGCTGTGGCCATTGACGGTCAGATCTTTCAGGACGCTTTTCTAGAACCGATTGGCCCGGACAGCGAGGTCTTTTTTATGGCCCGCATCGAAGGGGGCTGAAGCCTGCCATTACATAGCAGGTGATACCCAGGGAGAGCTGACATGAGCGAGCGCAGGCCGGGAACT
This sequence comes from Pseudomonadota bacterium, assembly GCA_039196385.1. GTDB lineage: Bacteria > Pseudomonadota > Gammaproteobacteria > Pseudomonadales > Azotimanducaceae > UBA4421. Next base: position 2,863 of record JBCCUW010000507.1, on the reverse strand, counting down.
CTGAATCTGGCACTGACCGCGATGCTCTGTACGATATTTGGTGTCACTTTCTGGAGTGTGCCGGTGCAAGGACACCACTCGCGCGCTGCCTTTGATCTGGCTACGCGCATTGCGGTTGAAGGCACCGTGACGGAAGTTTCCTGGACCAATCCCCACTACTATTTCACCTTGCAGGGAGCGCAGCTGGAACATCTGGATGTTGCAGGCGAGCACCAATCGACGGCGGAGCCGGAAAACCTGCTGTGGACTTTTGAAGGTCATTCCGTGCCAGGATTGGTACGCAACGGCTGGAGTCGCCGTACCCTGACTATAGGCACACGCGTGCGTGTGGTGGCCAACCCTAACAAGCAGGACGACGTACCCTTTGCGCTGTTGGATCATGTCACCCGGGCTGATGGAAAGACCTATTACGCATTCCGTCAGCCGCCTGCTGAGGGTGATGACAGCGTGCAACTGCCTTTGACGGCATCAGCGGATTTTACCGGTACATGGCGCCTGATCCGTACGCTGCGTAACAATCTTGTCGGCGTATTTGAACCCCCACGCGACTGGCCCCTAACACCACTGGGCCAGCAGGAGCTCGCCCAATACGACAGCAATGATGATCCGTCCCTGCGTTGCGAACCACGCGGTTTGCCACGCATGCTGACCTGGCCTTACGCGCAACAGTGGCAGCAGGATGCGCAAGGTTACGTAATACGTATAGAACATTCAGACGAACACCGGCGCATTTATGCACAACCCGGCCAGATCAAGCAGCCGGATGACAGCGGTTACTCCTGGGGCGGTGTGCAGGCAGATCGGGTTATGCAGATCACGTCAGACCAATTCCCATCCAAGCACTGGGGTAACGCCCGTGGCATCAGTTCCAGCGCGCAAAAAACCTTGTCAGAACGCTACGAGTTGTTGGATGACGGCTATCGGATGCGGCTGACGTACACGCTGACAGACCCACAATACCTGCTTGAGCCCGTCAGCATGACCGCTGAGTACGCAAAAATTCGCGATTTCGAATTTGCCGCAGAACCCCCGTGTGACACAGCAACCGCAACGCGTCATCTGCAGTTTGAGTAATCGCCTGGTTCAGTCTGTGTTGGCTAGTCCCATCACCCGGATTCCGGCCAGTAACGTTCTGCCAACCTTCGTGTTTGCGCCTGCACATCGGCAGACCACTGGTTGGTGTGTTGGTCAAATCCAGCAGAATCATCAGCGTACAGGGCGCGCATCGCCTCTTCGAAGCCGGGTTCGTCGCCAGCCAGTGCTGTGGCGAAACGGTAGATGGCGTCTTGTACCAGACGTCGCTGCGCCGTCTTATCGACCCGAGCTTCCTCAATCAATCGACGTAGCGAGACAGAGGCGCCACCTGGCTGACTGGCCAGCCACTCCCAGTGTCGGGGCAACAGTGTGACCTCTTTGCTCACGACCCCAAGCCGCGGTCGTCCGCGTCCGCGTTTGGTTTCGCGCGGTGCGAGGCGGTCGGGATACTGTTGCTGCAACCAGGCGCTGAGCTGTTCGCTATCGCCGCGCCAATCGATGTCAACAACACGACCGGTTTCCAGGTCGTAGATGTTGACCAGGCTGTCCTGTGCGTGCGCCTGACAAGCCGTTACAAGCTCCGCAAGCGGGCCGGTGCCCAGTAGTTGTTTGCCGCTGAAAGCGCAATATTCAGTGATTGGGTCAGTCATCAGGGACTCGCCAGGTTATTTTGGCAAGGAATTATACCCGGGTAATAAAAGATATCAATATTATCCGGGTATAATTATGGCCGCATCTGAAATCCGATCAGGCTGACTTTGTACGTGTGGGGATCGCCGTGATAAATCAAATTGTCTTCGGGGTCGCGCACCATAAGTACAGCCTGGCGGTCACCGGCCAGGTTGACCACTTCATCACAGGCCATTTCTTGCGCGGCGATAAACGTCATCAGCTGTTCACCCAGTGTGCGCAGATGGGCAGGCTTGAGGCTGATACCTAATAGCCACTCCTTTTCACACAAGCCCACAAAACTGCGGAAATATGCGGGTCGCTGCAGATCGCGTTCGGATATATCGAGCAGTCCTTTTTCGATGATGCCTGGACCAGCCTGCAGTGCACTGTGAAAAATATTGGTTTCGTAGTTTTGCCGATGAATGACGCCGGGACCCTTTTCGGAAAGGCCTAAGATGCGCGTATAGCCGTGGGACTGCACGGCGCTGAGTGTGCGTCCTTCACTTTGCAGCAGACCCACGGGTTGCAGACCGTTCTGTGTGGCCACAAAGCCGCTGCCGATCAACAGGGCCAGGTTGCCTTGTAACATCGCCTGTTCTGCTGAAATACCCGTCTTGGGGCGGGCAATGATCTCAGCGTCGTAGTCTTGGTGGGGCAAGCGAATCAGCAGCGTGTCGGGATCATCATCTGGACCCAACCAGTAGGTTTGCAATTCAATTGCGTCGAACAACCCTGTAAACGGCACGGCTGTGGCTGGCAAGCGGCCTTTGCTCACTTCTGTTGCGGGAGGTTGTCTGCCGACCTCCTCAGGTTTGCTGCAGGCGGCCACACCCAGGCACATGCACAGCAAAACTTGGCCGCACCACCGGTAGACGGATGTGCCGCACTTTGCAGACTGCCGAGGTGCAGTCAGATACGGTGAATTACAGCCTGAGTCTCGCGCCGGTGTCACTTAAATTGCCTGTAGATCCCGTCAGTGAAAGAAGTGCGCGCTAATCATGCCATTGCTGCCGGGTATTTTCATGGCGCTGTGTTCTGCTTCATGCGTCGATTCATCCACGCCATAAACATCAGCAAAGGAATATACACGACAAAGGTAAACCAATAGGGCAGGGAGGGTTCCCATTGATACAGCGCACCACCAACCAGCGGGCCG
>JBCCUW010000506.1:0-3241 GCA_039196385.1 Pseudomonadota bacterium | reverse complement strand
GCTGTTAGAAGAGAGCGTGTCGCGATTTATTCAGAATGACTACGACTTCGACAGCCGACAGAAGCTAGTTAAGTCCGATCTCGGCTATAGCGCAGACAACTGGTCCACCTTTGCTGAACTGGGCTGGCTTGGGGTGTGTTTTGATGAAGCGGACGGGGGTTTTGGCGGCGGCGCCGTGGAAGCCATGCTGATGCAGGAAAATTTTGGCAAAGGTCTGGTGGTAGAGCCTTACCTGGCGACTGTGGTGCTGGCCGGCGGGGCCCTGAAACACGGCGGCAGTGCTGAACAGAAAGCCAAGTATCTGCCTGGGATCATCGACGGTTCGGTGCAGGCAGCGCTGGCCTACGTAGAACCCCAGGGACGTTTTAATCTGGCGGATCTGACCACCACGGCCAGTGCGGATGGTGATGGTTATGTTTTGAACGGGTACAAAGCGGTCGTGCTGAATGGTCCTGCGGCGAACTTGCTGATCGTCAGTGCACGAACCAGTGGCGAGCAACGCGATCGCGACGGCGTGTCATTGTTTATCCTGGATGCAGCGTCGGCTGGAATCAGCCGTCGTGACTACCCCACCGTGGATGGCTTGCGTGCTGCGGAAATCACTCTGGAGAATGTCAAAGTAGGTGCGGATGCCCTGTTGGGCGAAGCGGGTCAGGGTCTGGCAACCCTTGAACAGGCAATTGATGACGGCATTCTGGCCGTGGGTTCCGAAGCGGTAGGTTGCATGGAAGTTCTGTACAAAGACACCGTCGAGTACTGTAAGACGCGTAAGCAGTTTGGCCAACCCATTGGTAAATTCCAGGTGTTGCAGCATCGCATGGTGGATATGTTCATGGAACATGAACAATCTAAATCGCTTATGTATATGGCGGCCATGCGGATGGATGAAGGTTACGGTCCCGAGGCCCAGAAAGCGGTCAGCGCGTTTAAAGTGCAGGTGGGTAAATCAGGTCGGTTTGTGGGCCAGAATGCAGTGCAATTGCATGGTGGTATGGGTATGACCGAAGAGTTGAATATCGGCCACTACTTTAAGCGGTTGACCATTATTGATACGTTATTCGGCAACGTAGACTACCATCTGAAGCGCTTTGGTCAGCTGTAGCACGCCCCTTACACGCCCGGAACAGGCTCGTAAAAGCGGATAGCAAGCACATGGCAGGCACATGGCAGGCACATGGCAGGTAAATGTCAGGCATATGTCAGACACATAACAGGCTCATAACAGGCGCATAACAGACACACAAAAGAGCACGTAATAGGCACCAAAAAAAAGGAGCGGCTATGGCGCGTTGGGATAATGACAATCACAGCACCTCAACCATTCCGGACTGGTTCTGGCAGGCGGTTGAAACCGAACCGGAAACCCGCACTGTTGAGGTTGATGAATGTGACGTGGCTTATCGTCTTTATCCGTCACCGGGCAAACCCGGCATGTTGCTTATCCATGGCATGAATGCCCACTCGCGCTGGTGGGATTTTATTGCGCCCCAATTACTGGACGAATATGCCATTGCGGCGATGGATCTCACCGGCATGGGTGATTCTGACTACCGCTATGACTATGCAGCGGATACTTTTGCGCAAGAAATTTCCGCTGTGCTGGACCATGCTGGGTTCGATAACCAGGCCATCGTGGTTGCACACAGCTTCGGTGGCTATATGGCAGTGCGTGCGGCAAACCTTTACCCCGACCGTTTTCGCGCGCTGGTGCTGGTGGACTCAGGCATTCGGCACCCGGATGACCCACCGCCGGAAAACATGATGATGGGTGGCAGAGCCAAGGTTTATCCCGATCGGGAAACTGCACTGGCGCGATTTCGACTGCAACCACCGCAGCCCTGCGCCAATGAATATATTCTGCAGTACATCGCCCGCAACAGCTTGATGCCGGTGGATGGTGGTGGATGGGCCTGGAAATTCGATGAAGATCTGCTGACTTCGATGAAAGACCCAGAACGACATGCTGAGGACTACGAGGGTCTGAAGCTTCCAGTAGGTTTGATCTACGGCCACGATAGCGAGTTGTTTTCGCAACGAACGCTGGCTTATATGCGTGAGCTGATTCCGCAGGACTTTCCTGCAGAGGGAATCGACGACGCTCAGCACCACGTATTTCTGGATCAACCTCTGGCGTTTGTCGACGCATTGCGGCGTATGTGCCATACGCTCACCGGCTGATCTTTTGCCTAGGACGCGTAGGGCGCGCGGACGTCTCTGCAGATTGTTTGCTTCAGCGGGCTGCGGGCTCCGACAAATTGGCGGGCACGATAGACAATTCAATTCGGCGGTTGGCGCTGCGATTTTCAGGGCTGTCGTTAGCTACCCGGGGCTGAAACGGACCAAATGCTCTGGCCTGCAGCCGCTGGGGCTCAATGCCGGCACTCGACAACGCATGTACCACGTTCAGCGCACGTTTTGCTGATAGCTCCCAGTTGGTGGGGAAAATCTCAGCCAGGCTGCCAGTAATGGGAACATTGTCCGTGTGTCCGGACACAATAACGTCCAGGTCCTTTTTCGCCTCAAAACTCTCCGCCAGATTGCTGATCACCTTCAGCCCGGCGTCGGACAACGACGCAGAGCCAGAGGCAAACAGAATGGCGTTTTCAAGAATCACCGTCACGCCCAGCTCAGATTGTTCAACCTCAACGTGTTCAACGTCCTGCAGGGTTGCCTTGAGGGCAGAGAAGGTCTGTTGGGCCACGGGGCGATAGCGGATCTCGAAGGTCAGATCATTGCTGTTGGTGGCAAAAAAGGCCAGAGTATTGCCGCGTTGGACCCATTCACCGCGCCGGTTGCTGTGATACTCGAGCAACTGCAGGTTATCTGGAAATACCCAGGCTGCGGCAAAAGACGAGAAGTCTTCGGGACTATTCCAGAAACCGTAGTTTCCGTTACTCTGTTTCTTGCCGTCCCAGGTGCGCAGGGTGTAAATGCCTTCACGATCGACAGAAACCAGTGAGTTCTGTGGCTCAGTGTCGTTGACAAAATCACCCTGGCTGAGCACCCCATAACTACCCTGGCTAAACTGCAGTACGTTGGCGCGTTGATCAGTTTCAAGCAACTCGTATTCGTTGGGATTAATGTAGATGTAGTCTTCCAGCTTCTCTGACTTGTCGAAAAACACACTGTAGGTTTTCGCGTCAGAGCGCGTTGTGGTGTATTTGGTGTAGCGGTGCCCATCGGTGGCCAGAAAGGTGATGGTTTCGTAGTTCACCTCTGCCCGGCTGTTCGCAAATGCCAG
>JBCCUW010000505.1:0-3252 GCA_039196385.1 Pseudomonadota bacterium | reverse complement strand
TTGATCTTGTGGTGTTTGGGCGTGCTGCGGGCCTGCATATTGAAGAAGTCATGCGCCAGGGTGTTACCTACCGTGATGCCAGCGATTCTGATCTGGAGGCCGCTCTGTCCCGGCTCGACCGCTGGAACGAGTCCAGCAGTGGCGAGTCTGTACCTGCATTGAAGAAAGAACTGCAGACTGTTATGCAGAACAGTTTTGGCGTGTTCCGTACCGAGGAGCATATGCTGTCCGGGATTAAGGCGCTGGCAGATCTGCGTGAACGTATTGGCGCGGCCCACCTGCCCGACAAGTCGTCTGCGTTTAACACCGCCCGCCTCGAAGCCCTGGAACTCGACAACCTGCTGGAAGTTGCTGATGCAACAGCCATTGCTGCAGAAGGTCGCAAAGAAAGTCGTGGCGCACATGCGCGAGATGACTTTCAAACCCGCGACGATGAAAACTGGTTGTGTCACTCGCTGTATTTTCCCGAAGACAAGCGGCTGGCAAAACGTGCCGTTAACTTCACCCCAGCGACCGTTGAACCGTTTGAACCCAAAGAACGCGTCTACTAATTTAAGGCTTTAACATGCAAGTAAGCATTTATCGATATAACCCGGATGTGGACGAAGTCCCGAGTATGCGAGACATGCAGATTGACCTGCCGGATGGCAAAGATCTGATGGTCCTGGATGTGCTTGAGCTTCTCAAAGCAGATGATCCTACACTCGTTTACCGGCGTTCCTGCCGCGAAGGCGTCTGCGGTTCCGATGGTGTCAATATGAACGGCAAAAATGGCCTTGCCTGTGTCACGCCCGTTTCGGAAGTCGTCAAGAAAAACAAACTGGTACTGCGTCCGCTACCCGGGCTGCCGGTCGTGCGAGATCTGGTAGTGGATATGTCGCAGTTCTACCGGCAGTACGAAAAAGTGCAGCCGTACCTGATTAACGATACACCACCCCCGGCGCAAGAGCGTTTGCAGACCCCCGAAGATCGGGCCGAGTTGGACGGGCTATATGAGTGCATTCTGTGCGCATGCTGTTCAACGTCCTGTCCCTCTTTCTGGTGGAACCCGGACAAATTCATAGGTCCAGCGGGTCTGCTGCAGGCTTATCGATTCCTTGCGGATACCCGTGACACCGCCACGGCCGAGCGTCTGTCGAACCTGGATGATCCGTTCAGCGTCTTTCGCTGCAGAGGGATCATGAACTGTGTCAATGTCTGCCCCAAAGGGCTGAATCCAACCCGGGCCATCGGCAAAATTCGCACCATGTTGATGCATCAGGGTACCTGAGGCGTAAAGTCATCCTCCAGCTATCCTGAACAGACACCTGAATAGACCCTTGAAGAGTAGCTTGATCTGCAATCCGTGGCTAAAGTAACCACTGGGTTGCAGCCTTTCTGTCCAGGGGCACTGGCCGGTCCGGCGAATAAGAAGATCCTCTCGTTAACCTGGTTTGCGGAGATTTATGCATGAGCGATATATTTGAGCGGATGCTGCGCAGTTCACATCTGAGTGGACAGAATGCCGCTTACCTGGAAGACCTGTACGAATCTTTTCTGGACGACCCCAGCGTGGTCCCCGCTAACTGGCGCAGCTATTTTGAGCAGTTACCTATGGTGGAGGGAGCGGTCGGTCCAGACACGCCGCATTCTTCAGTGGTCAACCACTTCGAGCGCTTGGGCCGCAACCGCCTGAAAGCCAAGCCGGAGAAGGTGGCAACCTCCGTCGCCACCGAACACGAAACCAAACAGATGCGAGTTCAGGATCTGGTTTCAGCTTACCGCCATCGGGGCCATAAGAAAGCCAATATCGACCCACTGGGTATGATGGAGCGTCCGACCATGCCTGTGCTGGACCTCGCGTACCATCATCTGACTCCGGCAGATCTGGACGAAACCTTTCAGACCGGTACTTTCCACTACGGCGACGGGTCGGTGAAACTGCGCGATCTGGTGGATGCGCTGGAACAGACGTATTGCGGGTCAATTGGCGCTGAATACATGCACATTATCGATGCGGGCGAACAACTTTGGGTGCAACAGCGCCTGGAGAGTGCCCGGGGCCGTGGTGCATTTACGCAAGCACAGAAACATAACATTCTCGAACGGCTGACCGCGGCAGAAGGCCTGGAGAAGTATCTGCATCGGCGCTACCCGGGTACCAAGCGCTTTGGCCTGGAAGGCGGCGAGGCATTAATCCCCATGTTGCACGAGTTGGTGCAGCGACTCGGTTCACACGGAGTGCTGGAGTCGGTCATTGCCATGGCGCATCGCGGGCGACTGAATGTATTGGTTAACGTGCTGGGCAAAAACCCCTCCGACCTGTTCGACGAGTTTGATGGTCATGTCACCGTCAGCGAAGGCTCCGGCGACGTGAAATATCATCAGGGTTTTTCTTCCAACATCATGACCCCGGGTGGCGAGATGCACCTGGCCCTCGCTTTTAATCCGTCACATCTGGAAATTGTCGGCCCCGTCGCGGAAGGTTCCGTGCGAGCGCGTCAGGATCGCCGGCGCGACTATGTGGGTGACCGGGTGGTCCCCATCATCGTGCACGGTGATGCCGCTTTTGCCGGGCAGGGTGTGGTCATGGAGACCTTTCAGATGTCCCAGACCCGTGGCTTCAACACGGGTGGCAGTGTGCATGTCATCATTAACAACCAGATCGGCTTTACCACCCACCGGCAGATTGATGCCCGCTCTACTGAGTACTGCAGCGAAGTCGCCAAAATGGTGCAGGCGCCTATCCTGCACGTGAATGGCGATGATCCTGAAGCGGTTGTTTTCGCCACCCAACTGGCGGCGGACTACCGTATGGAGTTTCGCAAAGACATCGTGATTGATCTGGTCTGCTATCGGCGTCGTGGCCACAACGAGTCTGAAGAGCCGATGAAAACCCAGCCGCTGATGTATCAGGTCATTCGCTCACACCCCAGCACCCACTCATTATATGTTGATCAACTGGATCATGAAGGTTCAATCGGCCGCACCGAAGCCGACGCCATTGTGGAAGCGAATCGTGAACTGCTGGAGTCCGGGCAAACGGTGGCGCTGGGTATTGTCGAAAATCCAAATATGGACCTGTTTGTCGACTGGTCACCCTATCTGGGCCATGACTGGGACGCCCCGGCAGACACCACCTTTGACCAGAACCGTTTTAAAGAAATTGCCGGTAAGCTCAGCCATCTGCCACCGGGGTTTGCGCTGCATCGTCAGGTGCAGAATATCCTCAACGACCGCAATAAAATGGCGGTCGGGGCGATGCCGGTGAAC
>JBCCUW010000504.1:0-3278 GCA_039196385.1 Pseudomonadota bacterium | reverse complement strand
CTCCGCCCAACCGGAATGGATTTCCAGATATGCTGGTGCGGTGGCATCCGAAATATCTTGTCTTGATGTCATAGAGTTTCCTGTTATGCGGCATCACCTTACCTGCGGGCAACGCAAATACTCCACGTTCGTCGGCGCGCCGGCCTAAATCAGCAGCACAATCCCTGCCACCACTAACAGCATGCCAAGTACTTCACGACGATGCAGCGATTCTTTCAACAACCATACAGAAGTCACCGCCGTGAACAACAATTCAACCTGACCAACGGCCCTCACCACGGCAGCGTTCTGCAGGGTCATTGCGGTAAACCAGCCCACCGAAGCCACCATGCCGACGGCGCCAACCCACACGGCAGCCCGCCACTGACTCAGCACACGTTGAATTTCTCCCGGCTCACGCAGCCACAGAAATGCACCCATTAGCAGAGTCTGCAAGCTGACTGCTACCATCACCGTCAAACCGGCACGCTGTAGAAAACTGCCGTCCGCAAGCGCCAGGCTGGCGCCGCGAAAACCAACCGCTGAAACCGCAAAACCGGCGCCGGCTGCCAACCCCAACCACATGGCTCGGTCAGGGCGCAAAATCTGCCGCAGGGTCACACTGCCGGATAGCAGAACAACGCCCACAAGACTCACCGCAATCCCGATCAACACCCAGACGCTGAGCTGATCACCCAGCAAGACAAGGCCGAACAGCGCCGCCTGAACGGTTTCAGTTTTCGAGAACGCGGTACCGACGGCAAAGTTACCTGCGTTGAAAGACGCCAGCAGACAAGCTGTCGCAACCATTTGCGCTACCGCCCCGGTCAGCACATAACCGGCAAAACCCGGAGTCAGCCCGGTAAAACCGTCGGGCCACAGCCAAAGCGCATACAGCCAGGCAAAAGGTAAGGCATACAGAAAACGCACATATGACGCCCCGTTGACCGAAAGCTGCCCGGTCAGGCGTTTCTGCAGCAGCGAGCGGACGTTCTGCAGGAACGCTGCAGCCACTGTAATGACGACCCACAACTCCATCAGAATCAGGCGCTTATACTATAAATGTTAATGTCGTTTACCTATCCGCTGACCGCTCTGCCAAACGTGCCTGACAATACCCTAAATGGGAATGATTATCATTGACGAAAAGCCATAATTAGCGCAAAGATCATAGATGCCGTCTATCGTCATCATTCAAACATTCAAATAGTAACCCAACATGAGCGCGCTATACTGGCCTGAGTCACTCAGGGTGACTCTCGAGAAACCCACACACACATACTAGGAGTTCATGTCATCATGGATTTAAAGGACAGCAACACGCTGCAAAACCTGAAAGACGCTTTTGCCGGAGAATCACAGGCTAACCGACGCTACCTCTATTTTGCCGCAAAAGCAGACGTTGAAGGCGAGAACGACGTGGCCACGGTGTTTCGTTCCACCGCAGAAGGTGAAACCGGGCATGCCCACGGCCACCTTGAATACATGGAATCAGTTGGTGATCCGGCCACCGGCCTACCCATTGGCACTACCTCAGACAATCTGAAAGCTGCCATTGCCGGTGAGACGCACGAGTACACCGATATGTACCCGGGTATGGCAAAAACCGCCCGCGACGAGAGCTTTGACGAAATTGCGGACTGGTTCGAAACTCTGGCAAAAGCAGAGCGTTCTCACGCCAACCGTTTCCAGAAAGCTCTGGACAATATGGGCTGAAGCCTGGCCCGCGGACAACTGCACGACCCAGACGTGCGATCAAACGTGCGAATAAAACGTGCGAATAAAACGTGCGAATAAAACGTGCGAATAAAACGTGCGAATAAAAAGGGGCTTTGCAGAAGCCCCTTTTTCTTTCGCCAGCAAGAATAAAACCGGATACCCTGCTGCGCACAGCGTAGGATCGCCGGAGCATCACACAGGAAAGTAAACATGCCCATACGTGAGGGTAGCCTGGAAGCGCCAGACCGACAGCCATTGGATTGGCAGAGCGAGTCTTTCTACGACAAAGATTCTCTGTATGACGAAATGGAACGCGTGTTCGATATCTGTCACGGCTGCCGCCGCTGTGTCAGCCTGTGCGACTCTTTCCCAAGCTTATTCGATCTGGTGGACGAATCGGATACCTTCGAGGTGGACGGCGTCGACAAAGACGACTACATGAAGGTGGTGGACCAGTGTTTTCTGTGCGATTTGTGTGCCGAGACGAAGTGCCCCTACCTGCCCCCCCATGAATGGGCGCTGGATTTTCCGCACCTCATGCTGCGCGCCAAAGCGTACAAGTTCAAACAACAGGACACCAAGTGGCGCGATCGCCTGATCACCTCGACCGATCCCATTTTTGATGCCATATCCACGCCGGGTGTCGCCGGACTGGCGAACGCTGCAGCAAACTCCGCACCCCTGCGCAAGTTGGGTGACAAAATCGCCGGCATTCATCCCAACGCGCCGCTACCGCATTTTGAAACCAAGCCTCTAACGAAGCGTCTGCCCGCGGATCATCCCGCTGCCGAGGCACCAATTGCCACCGACCGCACCACCGGCAAGGTAGCCATCTATGTGACCTGTTACGGCGACCACAACGAGCCCCAAGTGGTGGAGGACATGGTCGCGGTGCTGCGGCATAACGGCATCTCGGTCAAACTGCTGAGCGACGCCAAATGTTGCGGCATGCCTAAACTTGAATTGGGCGATCTGCAGAAAGTCAGCCAGCTTAAGGACGCCAACCTGCCGGTATTCCTGCAGGCTATTGCTGACGGCTATGACATCATTGCTCCCATCCCTTCCTGCGTACTGATGTACAAGCAGGAACTGCCGCTGATGTTTCCAGATGACGCAGATATACAGACCGTGCGGGAACGATTTTTTGACCCGTTTGAGTATCTGATGCTCAGACACAAGAGCGAGCAGGTCAAAACGAACTTTCAGTCCAGCCTGGGGCAAGTGGCTTATCACGTTGCCTGTCACCAGCGCGTGCAGAACTTCGGCATGAAGACCCGCGAATTTCTCCAACTCATACCGGATACCGAAGTTACCGCCATTGAGCGCTGCTCAGGCCATGACGGGACTTATGCGGTGAAATCAGAAACCTATGACAAGGCCATGAAAATCGCCAAACCCGTGGTGCGACGTGTTCAAGAAGCAGAACCCGATACCTTCGGTTCCGACTGCCCGATGGCAGGCCGCTTGATTGCCCACGGCCTGGATGGCGAACAAACTGCGCAACATCCAATCAGCATGGTGCGCCAGGCTTACGGCATCTGAGTTGGCCGGCAACAGATTTAATTTCACATACAGGACTG
>JBCCUW010000503.1:0-3290 GCA_039196385.1 Pseudomonadota bacterium | reverse complement strand
GGCGCGCCGGGCAAATTTGACGCCTTCTATTTGCCCAGCCGCCCGCGTGCAAGGGGCAAGTGCCAGATCTGCCCTGTTTTACCGACCTAACAAACAAAAAAACGCCCCGGTGCGAGCCGAGGCGTTTTCAGATCACAAAGAGATCTGGTCAGAACCTCCAACGGGCGCCAAGCACCCATGCTTCGTTCTTGTCAAAGGACACACCGTCTTTGAAGTCATGGTTGCGATACTTCAGGTAGGCATCCGTATTAATGCTGTCGATACGCTGAACAACGGCGATACCCCAGGCTCTTGTGCTGGATCCGTCATTCTCAAAATCAGCGCCGTCGTAGTAGTCGATACCGACCCCGGTTTTACCCCACGAAATCCAGTCATCCTCATATGCGATCTTGCCATACCAGTAGTTCGGGTCAGACGCTCCGACCGCATCATTGCTTCGCGTACCGCCTGCAACGGTAAAGCTCAGACCGTTTTGCAGCAGAACCGAGGCCGAACCGATGGTGTCCTTACGATCACCCGAGTCATCGTCTGCCTGACGAACTGCATAAGCGACACCCGCCGAGAACTCGACGCCACCGCTGAAGGTGTTGTTATAGAAAACACCTACGTCGTAGTAGTCGTCATCATCACTGCTGGACAGAATGTTCTGACCATATGCAAAACCGGCAGAGAATCCGTTGAAGCTGGGCGTGTCATAACGAATACGACCGCGGCGTGAGCCATCAAAGTTGCTGCTGGAGTCGCCGACGGTGATGTCACTCAGAATGCCGTCAGTGCCGCGATAAAAGAAGCCCGAGTTTTCATCATTGGTAAATGAGTAAAGCGCCGTACCTACATAGGACAGGTCTACTTCGGCAGCACCATCCGATACCATGCTGCCCTGACCGGCTGAGAATTTACCCCAGTTGCCCTTTAGTGCAAAATCAACGTGGCGGATGTCTTCACGCGTCCAGCCGCTGAAGTTGGTACCAAGCTGGTTCCATTCGGACGAGTTTGGCAGGCCCAGTGCCGATTCAAACCGGAACGTGAACTCGTTTTGGCCAAACGGCTGCATCAGGCGCAAACCAACGCGGCTGTTTGACAGATCGTTATCCAACACGCGGGTCTCAGTTTGCTGCCCATCATCTACCGAGATGAGTGCAGGGTTGAACTGTCCGTACAGCAGGACATATCCGCCACTGTTATTTTCGTATTTCAACTCGGCAGCGGCTGGAATTGCCGTCGTTGCGGCCAGTACTGCAGCTGCGGAAGAGAGTTTGAGATTAAGGGTCATTTCACTCACCATGAAAAGTTCCGGTTTCAGGTACTGCTCAAATGTTTACTGAACGCGATGGTTCCAGAGGCGCTCAGTCCATGCCGTATATTCATTGCAAATCCGCCACAGCCGACACAGCGATGAAAGACACATTCTTATTTCTTTTCAAAAGGCTACATTTACAAGCCCAGGTGGCAGCAAATTGCTCCCAAATAAATTCTGCCCTTCCGCTATGCGTCTGGCAAACACTCGCTATGCATTAACGCAGAATGAACCGGCATAAAGTCGCCAATCCTACGCTCAGTAGGCCACTATTTGCGCAACGCAATCAAACATTCAGCTTTTTAAGAACTTCAGGTAGCTGTTCGGGCAGATCTTCTGCGATCAGGCCGGGTCCAAACTGCCGCGCGCATTCCACGTGCAACCAAGCTCCGGTCTCGGCAGCTTGCATTGGACTAAATCCGCGAGCCAGCAAACCGGTTATGAAACCTGCAAGAACATCCCCTGCGCCCGCCGTTGCCAGCCATGGCGCTGCACGATCGTAGTGCGCTGAGTTAATCGCACACTGCCCATTCGGTGCAGCAACTACAGTATCCGGCCCCTTGAATAAAACCACGCACCCTGCCCGTTTGGCCGCATCGCGCGTTGCATCCACTTTGGAGTAGGCCGGGCCTTCGGTAGGCGTTGCCGCCAGCTTTTCGTCAATATCCGGAAACAGCCGCGCAAATTCACCTCCGTGCGGGGTTAACACGCAGTTTTCGTGCAATCGAGAGAACAACAATGCCGGATCATCCGCAAAAGCCGTCAGTGCGTCGGCATCCAGAACCGTTGCGCGCTTTGCCTCAAGGGCTGCGGGCACCAAATCCCGCGCACACTCTAAACCCAACCCAGGACCAAGACAGAGAGCGTTCAGCCGCTCGTCCTTAAGCACGTCGGTCAGCCCCTCTGCCCCCTCAACCCGCTGTAGCATGATGGCTGTCACCTGCGCCGCGACTTCCATCTGAGCCGCTGGAGGCACACCCAGCGTCACCAATCCAGCCCCAATGCGCAAAGCCCCTCGGGCGGCTAGCCGCGCAGCGCCGGTCTTAGCCGGACCACCCGAGCAAATGAGGGCGTGGCCGTGGGTGAACTTGTGATGTTGTTTGAATTTGGGCAAGCGATAGAGCGGCAACCCACCCCATGTTCGCTCGTCTTTCACGCGGCCCGGTGCCTCGGCAAGGGTTAGAAAAGCAGGGCGGCTCGCCCTGCGAGAAGGCTTTGGTCCCAACGTGAAAGCATCGTCATATGGTTCACCGTTAAAGCGGCAACGCTGCTTGGAAATACCGATGTCTTTAACAACGAGCTTGCCACACAAATCCGGCCCTTGCGCCAGGAAATGCCCGGGCTTTGGGCTGTCGAAACAAACAGTCAACCACGCAAAACGGTCGTGCAAAGCACGCGCGCCGCCTGCTTGGGCAATCTTGTTCCGTATCTCTACAGGAAAACTGTCCAGCACCTCGCGAGACCATGGGTTCGAAGCATCTTGATGCAGCACCCGCCCGCTGTCCAAACACAAGCCGGATGGCGCGTCGATGCTGATCATGCGGTCAGTGTAATGGTCCCCATTCGCACCAGAAAGATGCCGAACGACCTTGAACAGTTCACCGTCCAAACCGCGTTTCAGCCCCGTCCCGAACAGTGCGTCAACGTAAAGATCGGCAAAATCACCCTTGCGCATATTCTGTTCGGTCAGCGGTACAACCTCTCCTAACTCCAACCATCGATCATAATTCACTCTCGCATCTGCCGGCAGCTTTTCGGGATCGCCATAGAGTAACACCTCAACCTCCCAGCCCCACTCCTTCAGCAGCCGCGCCACGACAAACCCGTCGCCGCCATTGTTCCCAGGCCCGCACAAAACCACAGCCCGACCTGGTGATTTTGCCAGCTCAAGCCACTCTTCAAAAATCGCCTCAACTACTCCGCGACCAGCCCGCTCCATGAGCTCCAGACCGGTCACCGCGCCAGACTCGATTGCTGCCAGTTCAATCGCCCG
>JBCCUW010000502.1:0-3297 GCA_039196385.1 Pseudomonadota bacterium | reverse complement strand
GTGGCTTGTTAGATTACGCCAGTGACAGTCACACCAACCATCGGAAGCCGCTTTGGACAAGTTAAATCGCTGGCTCACTTTGTTTGCCAACATCGGCATTGTCGCGGGCCTGGTACTCGTTGCGATCCAGCTTCAGCAGGCCGCGCTGTTCGCCGACGCTGAGCAAGCCAATGCCGAGTTCGGTTTTGCCTTTGGCGCCCAGGACTTGTCGCTGGCAGATGCGTTGCCTGAAGCCTGGGCACGGGCACGGATCAACGCCCCGGATCTCACCGAAGTGGAAGTCAGTCTGGTGGACAGTTTTCTGACTCGTGTCGCTGCTAACCAGATACTGGAGGAGGTTCAAGCGGCACGCGGGGTGGGTTTTGTTAATTCGAGCGATGAAGCGCGTAGTTTCGTGGAGTTCTATCTGGGCAATGAAACGGCGCTACGATGGTGGCATAGCCGACGCCAGCAGTTCATGCTCTTTTTACCGGCTTTCGCCGAAGCCGTCGACGCAAGAATTGCTGAAATCGGGCCCGAGCTGCGCACCATGCAGCAACGCAGAGTTCAGGAGATCGCCAACGGCCCGCTACCCGAAAGCGTTCGGTAAACGGGTGCTAACGATGCAACAAAACCCTGTGCGGTTGAGCACTTTCTTACGCGATAAGCTGTGATATTGTCGCCGCATGCGTGCCCTACCGTGTCTTGCCTTAGCTATCCTGTTTGTCACGCTCACAGCGGTCGCCGATGTGTACACATGGGTGGACGATCAGGGTATGCGTCATTACTCCGACAAGAAGCCTGTACAGTCGGGGTACGAATCTGTCCGGGCAGAACCACAGAACCTTGTGGAAATCCCTCAAACTGAGCAGAACGCAGAAGACGCATCCAACAAATCTCTGCACACGGTAGACAACTTCCGCATGCCCCGCCGACAGTCCGATGTGCAACATCGCTTTTCACTGACCTCCGGCCTCAACGGCGGTGAACCCAGGGATCGGTTACAGCGCATCAATATCGGCATGAAGCAGAAACAGATTCACGTTTATGTGAAGCTGATCGGCGTGGAGCGCAATCAGCCTTACACGCTGCGCTATCGAATCCTGGACGCCAAAAACGAACTCATCTTCGACAAAGACCACACCCAGACCAGCAGCACAAATTCGCTGTGGTTTTCCGCTAAAGTAACCCCAGCGGTTGCCATTGACGCGCCCGGTTCATGGACTTTTCAGGGTATTCTGGATGACCGTTATTTGTTCGAAGAGCGACGGACGGTGAGCTTCTGAGCCCTACAGAGCATACGCAACCTGAGAAGCTGATGATGAGCAAGGTGACGTTAACCTTTGACAATGGACCCACGGTCGAGACAACCCCACAGGTGCTTGGCGAACTGAGGCGTCGAGATCTGCAAGCCTACTTCTGTTTAGTTGCGGAACAGCTATTAAAAGGTCAGGAACAAGTCGATATCGCAAACCAGGCGCAAGCTGAGGGGCACATCCTGGTCAACCACTCGCTGACCCATGGCGTAGCGCTGGGTGATGACCCATCCGTTGCGCATGCGGAACGCGAAGTCTGGCAAGCGCACGGTGTTCTCTCAGACAAGCTGACGAACTGGCAGCCACGGTGGTTCAGGCCATTCGGACGCGGTGGCAAAATGGGTCAACACCTTTTGAGCCAGGCCAGTTTGTCACACTTTCACGAGCTGGGTTACTCGGTGCTGCTGTGGAACAGCGTACCCAGAGACTGGGAAAATATCGATGGCTGGGTTACAACAGCGCTGGCCCAGCTTAGCCAACATGAACACACCGTTGTGGTGCTGCACGATCTCAATACTGGCGCCATGGAGCACTTGGGTCGTTTTCTCGATCAGTTGCTCATCGAGCACGAAACCACCCTGGCGCTACCACGGGACTGTGTACCCATTGAAGACGGGCAGATCGCGTGGCCCGACAGTCAATTTCAACGCATTATCACAAAGAACTGAGTGTGGGATTAGATTAAATCACTCCCGACCCCGTTGATCGGCCAGCACCGCAACCCTCTGATCACAACAGTTGGGCACCCAGCGGTACGTCCTGATCGGGCACACACAAAGCTACATGCCCATCCTGGTTATGGAAACCGGTCACCAAGCACTCGGACATGATCGGACCAATCTGTTTCTTAGGAAAGTTGACGACAGCTACAACAAGCTTGCCAACGAGGTCTTGCAACGTATATAGATCGGTAATCTGAGCACTCGACTTCTTAACGCCGATGGCATCACCAAAATCAACATGCAGGATATAGGCGGGATTTCTCGCTTCAGGGAACGGCTCAACCTTCAGCACGCGGCCAACACGGAGTTGCACTTTCTCAAAATCCGCCCAGGCAATTTCTTGCACGCGCTGTCTCCAAACTCTCAGCCGCTGATGCGGCTAGCCATGCTCACTTTTGGCCACATCCAGATTCGCCAGCTCCGAATACGAGTAGTTCATGTAAGCCGGCGTGGGACTAAAACCCAGCTTGCGGTGCATGTGCTCAAGCGCACGCCGAAACGCGAGCTGGTCTGATTCCGGCAGATCTTCCAGCAATTCATTCACGACTTGATTGGAAATACTCTGCGTCGGCTCATCAATCGAAGAGGTACTGCGGACGAGATAAAGTCGGTTCACGCGCCTGTCTTCAGGGTCGGGTCGCCGTTCGACCCAGTTCTGCGCCTCCAGTTTATCGATCAATTTGCCCAACGGCGCGCGACCTATACCGACAAGATCTGCCAGTTCCGTTTGCGTCAGGCCGGGCCGTCCAGTCAACGTGGTCAAAACCCCCCACTGCGGACGTGACAGCGTGATGCCAATCTGGTTGGCCCGGTCTCTAAACCGCTTCGACAAACCATTCTGAATATCGGTGATCAGGCCCAGCAACCCAGGACTCCTTGTTGTTATTTTTGTAGTTCGGGCGCCGTAGTAATGGCGAATATTGTATCCGGCGCAACAACGTGCCAGCTTACAAAAATCTGCGCTAATACGCCACAGCAGGCTAACTGCACTGTCATTTCACGATCAATGCTGCATCGCACAACAAATTGTTTCTAACGGTAACACTTTTCGCCAGTAACAGGCCTGAAAGCCTTATCCTATGGCATATTTTCCCAGCCGACTGTATGTTTACATACTAAATTGTCATTTTGCAGCGCAACATTAACGGTTGACGAAAATTGCAATTGCACGCACACTGAAGTCGTCTTGGGATAGGTGACATAAGTTGAAAGCGAACGCCGCTATACAGCCCGTTGCGCGCGGGCCGCGCTTGACCGACTCTCTTACTGAGTTGCCTCGC
>JBCCUW010000501.1:0-3298 GCA_039196385.1 Pseudomonadota bacterium | reverse complement strand
GCAAGCGCAACGCGAACCCTTTCGGTACTGGCTGAAGCGGTTACCTTGGTCCCATCTGAGCGGTGGTCAAAAACCGCGGCCGGCGTTTGACGCCGGCCGCGGAGATCAAACCTGGGTAACGCGAGTCACCTTAAGGTAGACAGTTGTCGTAAAATGTCGTGGTTGCCGGCCAATCTGAAAAAACGCCCAACACACCCACTTTGCGGCGTAAAGCATGTAACGTGGTAAAAATATCGCCGTCGTTTTTCAATACTTCGCTGGTTGTGGCGTAGTAAAACCCACCCCCACCCGGATTAAGTTGGCCGGAGCGTTCGGTGGTCCAGGTGATGATGTCTAGTCCAGCTTCCTTAGCTGCATCTGCGTACGCTGATGGCACAATTTTTTTCCCATATTGAGTGGTTAACAACATGAACATGGGCGGGGCGATGATATTTACGCCATCTGCCGCTACCTGTTGCATTGAAGGCTCCAAGGCGGCAACTGCCTCCTCGGACGTCACATCGGTTGTGTAGCGAGAATCCAGGTAGACGGCCTGGCGTCCGTAGTCAGGGTTGTAGTTTATCCAGTACAGAACATCCGCATAGTTGAACGACTGCGGCCACACACGATTGGGTTTGACGTTGGCTGCTTTGTATTCGTCGATCATTTGTTGCGCGTAATCTTCTTGCGTGTAATCGCCCTCATATGGCATTTCGACCGCAGGACTTTTCAGTTCCGGAGTCATGCCCACACCCAGGCGCTTAAACAACTTGATGCTCTCTGCGTGAGTCATCAGCGTGCCCCGGTCGCCGCCGCTGTAAAGGTCTGTGCGAAAATCTGCGGTGCCGCCAAGATAGGCGTCAATTGTCGTGGCGCTGGTATCTGCAGCATCCATCTTACCTTCCAGCGTTTTAAACTCGGCCAGAGTAATGTCGCTGGTGCAGCACTGTATGTCAGCGGCATTGGTCAGATTGCCGTCCGCGTCCAGTGCGGGCGGCACCGAACACTTCTGTGCAAGCTCGGTCGCGACAATATTGGTTGTCGTATGCAGGTCACATTGTGCATGCCGACAGACCAACTCTCGGTCCTGGGTAAACGTCACGTCACATTCAAGAATTCCAGCACCCATGCGTGCTGCCGCCTCATACGATTCCTTGGTATGTTCTGGAAACTGCAACGGTGCGCCGCGATGTCCGATAGAAAAATCCGATTTAGTGAATTTCTTTTTCTGGTTGGCGCAGAGTTTTAGTCTGTACTGCAAGCTTGACTGCTCCATTTGATCAACCAGGTAGTATGGCCGCGGGCCCAGTTGGATAGGATTTGCCAGCGTAGCGCCGGTATACAAAATGAGAATGACCCCAAACAGTACTTTCATACTTTAGTCCGTTGTTATGCGTAGTGGTGCTTCCATGCTCAGGTTAGAAAGTTGCACAAAGATGTAAGTTCTGTGGCGATACGATGACAATTTAGGGTTTTGATGTTGCCCGAGTCCGCTGCCTTCGCGCTTTAGCGTTAACTCTGCCTCACTACGCTGACGTGTGTACGAGTAAGTAGAATTACTGACTTAACTCCTCTCGTGCCGTCCCCATTTATGTCTTTACATCACTAGACTAAATTGAGGAGATCGAAGTGGCATCTACAGACAAATCCCTGGGCCTGTTTGACGATTTTTATCAGCCTTTCGGCAGTTTCTTTGCTGCGCCGGCGCGGCGGGACACGCAGTCCTGGCTACCAGCAGTGGACATTACGAAACAGGACGGTAACTACCTGATAGAGATGGAAGTGCCGGGTTTCAAGCCTGACGAGATTGAGGTGGAGGCCCACGATCAGGTGCTGACGATTCAGGGCAGTCGCAGCAGCGAAAGTGAAAAAACCCAGGACAACTATGTACACCGCGAACGCCGGGTCGGGCGTTTTGTGCGTCGTTTTAACCTGCCCGCCGGTGTAGACGGATCTGCTATCAGCGCACAGGTTAAAGATGGTGTGTTACACCTGACCGTGCCGAGTGCTCAGGCTGAATCGCCACAGAAGATCGCAGTAAAGTAAAGTACTGGCACCGCCCGTGCATAGCAGGCCTTTCCAGACCTGCTATGCAGCTTGTGGGTTGGATGGGCGCTGTCTCTGACGACAAATATCAGCGGCTGTACACCAGCGCGCCGTCTTCCAGATCAGCGGCAGGGAATTCGTCTTTTTCGCTCCAGTAATCCTGAGTGAACAGCCAGGGTGCGCGGTCACCCTGTTTCGGCATCAGGTGCATGCTGCGGGTCAGATAGCCCGGGTTGAAGTTGTCCGGATCTACCCAGGGTTTCAGTGGCATATCTGCATCTTCTGGGCGTAACTGTGGAGTCACTACGCTGGCCTGCTTGCCCTCCATGTGTTTGAACACGCGGCACAGGTACTCAGCGATCAGATCTGCGCGCAGGGTCCAACTGGCCCGAAAGTAACCGAACACCCAGGCCATATTCGGCACGCCGGCAAACATAAATCCTCGGTAGCCGACTCGTTCGGAGAAATCTACCGGCTCGCCGTCTATGTTGAACGCAATGTCACCCATGACACACAGATTAAATCCGGTAGCCGTAACGATGATATCGGCTTTTAATTCTTCGCCGGACTGCAACAAAATGCCGTCTTTGGTGAATCGATCTATCTGATCTGTCACTACTGAGGCTTTGCCGGAGGCAATACCCTGGAACAGATCACCATCCGGAATAAACGCCAGCCGCTGTTGCCAAGGCCGGTACTTCGGGGTGAAGTGGGTTTCGATATCAAAGTCGTCACCCAGATGGGCCCGGGCGGCGGCAATCAGCTCTTCCTTCAGTGTTTCGGGCTCTTCAAAAGAGCGGCGCGTGATCTCCTGCTGATCGTGCAGAATTTTGCGTCGGACGATCTCGTGGGTCCATTCGTCTGGTACGTCCAACTCGCGCAGTGTATCCGCCAGTTCGTTACGGTTGAAGCCGGGCGCAAAATAGGTGGGTGAGCGTTGCAGTAGCGTAATGTGCGCGCACTTTTCCGCCATGGCGGGCACCAGCGTGGCGGCCGTTGCGCCGGAACCGATCACCAGTACGTTTTTGTTGTTGTAATCCAGGTCTTCCGGCCAGGTCTGGGGATGCACAATGGTGCCCCGGAAGTCGTCGAAGCCCGGCCATTCTGGCGTGTAACCTTCTGCGTGTCGGTAGTAGCCCTGACACATCCACAAAAATCATCACCACAATCACGATCATCATCCCTATCACCAACAACATCACATGGAAATCCGCTGGGTAAATCCACTTTTGAAAACTTTATTGCCATGGGCGTTACCACTATCGTTCTGGGT
>JBCCUW010000500.1:0-3331 GCA_039196385.1 Pseudomonadota bacterium | reverse complement strand
GTCTGGGGCATATTGGCGCTATTCATTTCCGTCGCGCCGAACGGCGCCAGGCAATTTGCTCTGATCTGCTCCTGCGCACCCTCGAGCGTTATGGTGCGGCACAGACCGTATAAACCCATTTTAGCTGCGGCGTAGTTGGCTTGACCAAAATTGCCGTAGAGCGCTGCGGAAGATGAGATAAATACCAGGCTGCCGCCGCCGGCTTCCGCAAAATGCGGCCATGCGGCCTGGCTGAGGCTGAACGCACTGCTCAAATGGACCTCCAGAACCGCGTCCCACTGCGCGCGTGACATCTTGCGCAGGGTTTTGTCCTGTACAAAACCGGCATTGTGAATCACGGCGTCAAGCCGGCCGAATGCGCCTACCACTCCGGCGACCAGTTCAGCGCCGTCTTCTACTCTGCCTGCAAAATGTTGAGCTTCACCTCCGGCGGCGTTAATTGCTGCGGTCACCTGTTCACCTGCCTCCGTGGTGCCGGTGCTGTTCACGGCAACGCGAGCACCCGCAGCGCCGAGATACTCAGCAAACGCTTTGCCCAACCCGCGGCTGGCGCCAGTGACTAATACAACTTGTTGTTCGAATTGCATGTACTATAGGTCTCCTTGCCAGAGCTTCAGGTCAGTTGGCACTTTCAGGTTGCTTTTTCAGGTTGCTTTTTCAGATTGCTCTTTCAGGTTGAAGGTCGGTCGGGGCGACCAGGTGTTTCCCCAGGCTGATGCGGTCTTCAATCTGGTAACCGGCCGCCTGGTAAAATGCCAGCGCGCTGTGATTACCGGCTCTGACCTGCAGGTTCAGTTTGTTGCAGCCCAGAGCAGCCAGCGCACTTTCTGCAGCCTCCATCAGCAGTCTGGCGACCCCATTGCGCTGGGCATCCGGATGGCAGGCCACTTTATGGACCCAGCCGCGTACACCATCAAAACCGGCGATCACCGTGCCGACCAGGCGGTTATCCCACTCGCAGACAAAAAACAGCTCTGGCTGCACGGTCAGTTTGGTGCGAATCAGCGCGTTGGACTCATTCCACTCAGGTTCATCAGGGAAAACCAATTGCCACAGCGCAACCACGCCAGGCTGGTCTTGGGGGGTGAAGCGGCGCACGCAAGGCGTTAATGTCATTGTGAGGTCACCAACCAAACAAGCAGACTAAAGGTTATGGGCGGCAAAATAAATACGCTTGTAATCACTCCCTCAAGCTTGTACAAAATCAGGCGGTTTCAGTTTTGCGTCGTCTGAGGGGTGTGTATGAATAAGGTTGAAGGGCTTCATCATCTGGCAGTGTGTACCGCCAACATGAAAGCACAGATTGAATTTTTTACCGACAAGCTGGGTATGGAGCTGCAGGCGTTGTATTGGATGCACGGCGTGGAAAACACCTGGCATGGATTTCTGCGCCTGAACGACGAAAGCTCCATTGCGTTTGTCTCAAATCCGGACATTCAAGCCATTCCCCGCGTGCTTGGCGAAAGTCATGCCGGTAATCCCGGCGCCAATTGTGCCGGCGGGGCCATGCAGCATCTGGCCTTGAAGGTGAAAGATCATGCTGAATTGCTGGCGATGCGTGATCGTCTGCGTTCGAAGGGTGTGCCGGTGATGGGGCCCATGGACCATGGCATGTGCTGGTCAATCTACTTTGCCGGTCCGGAGAACCTGTCGCTTGAGCTGAGCTATTCTGAAGAGCCGATTAACGCAGATGCCTGGTGTGATCCTGAGGTGGTGGCCCTGGCGGGGATCAGCCCCGAAGAATTAGCTCGCTACAAGCAACCTGCGGCGTATGAAGACCAGGCTGGCGGGGTACCGCAGCCAGATTTGCAGGGTGAAGGGCCCCACATGACCAATTATCCGGAAGGGCACTACGCCGCAATTATGGGCCTGAGCGATGAGCAATATGGCACTATGATGGAAAACCAGCCTCCGGTGGAGGTCTCAGCCTCCTGAGACTGATTCGTGCACCGAGACAGGCAGGTGCGGGTGCATGGCTCGAGGGGGGCTGCTGGCTTCCAGTAGTTTCAGGTCCGGGCTCTCGTTGGCTGCCTGCTGAGCCTCTGCAGGTTTGTTAGTGAGCGTAAATACGCTGGGTACCATATATAAGGCAATAATGGCTGAGCCGGCAACGCCACCTGCGATGGCCGTGGCTAATGGCGGCCAGAAGGTGCCGCCCGCAACAATCAGCGGTACAAAACCGCCAATGGTCGTGACGGTGGTGGAAACAATGTGTCGGGTGGAGTCGACGACAACATCCGCAGTGGTCTCCAGATCTGCCCCGGTGGCTTTGGCTTTGAGTGCCGACAGGACAATAATAGCGCCGTTAATCGCCAGACCCATCATTCCCAGCGAACCAATCAGAGCCATATAACCGAACGGGTAGCCGAACAGTCTGACGCCAAACAGGGCCAGGCCAAAACTCAGTATGGCAATAACGCCGATCAGCGCAGCCTGGCGAAAAGAATTCAGGGACAGAATAACCACTGCCGCCATGGCCAGAGCAAAAAATACAAACATGGAGATAATGTTGCCCATCGATTCCGCGCTCTGTTCAGCTTCACCACCGAACTGCAATTCGTAGCCAGGCGGCAGGGCGAAACCGTCCGCCTCCAGCTTGTCGCGAATTTCGGACAGTGCTGTGGCGGGCAATGTAAACGGCACCAGATAAGCTTGCACAGTGCTGACTCGTTGCCCCTGCCGCCGATCAATGGCAGAAGCAGTAGGCACCAATTGCCACTCTCCCAGTTGATTCAGCGGTACACCGCGCCCGCCGCTGCTCAGAACCGGCAGGCTGGCGAGATCTGCAAAGTTATCCCGATACTGATCTGCCACGCGCACTCTGACCGGCAGCTCGCTGCTGCCTTCCTGAACAGTACCCGCCTCGCTGCCCATCAGTGCAGTGTGGAGATGCGTGGACAATTGACCGGTGGACATCCCGGCTACTGCAGTTGCGTTTTCATTTGGGACAAATGACAGCTTGGGTTCCGCTGTGGACAGGGTGGCCCGGGTGTAGGTGATATTGTTGACGTTAGCGATCAGGCTGCGCAGGCGGTCTGATTGCTGGCGCAGTACTTCGAGGTCTGGACCCACAATACGCGCTTCAATGGGCGCGTCTGTCGGTGGACCCTGCTCAAAGGGAATCGCCAATACTTCAGCTTGCGGTAGAGCAGCCGAAAGGGCAGCCTGCAGTTCCGGCAGAATCGCCAGTGTGGCTTCTGCGGAGCGGGTATTGACCCAGGCTGACGCGAAGCTGGAGACCCGTTCGTTCAAAGAAACGACATTGTAAAAAACCCGTGGCGCACCTTCTCCCAGGGTCCAGAATACGTCCTCAACGTTGTCGTTAGCGCGC
>JBCCUW010000499.1:0-3337 GCA_039196385.1 Pseudomonadota bacterium | reverse complement strand
CTCACGGTGGTTTGGTTCACAAACGTGACGCTAATACCGGTACCCATCAGCAGGCGGCTGATGCCGTCGCGGACTGTGTACTGACCTTCCAGTGAGGTGCTCCTCAAACCCTGCACGATAGCGACGTCATAAATAAGCTGTATGCGGGTCTGCTCCGCAAAGTTCAGTAGAGCGTTGTTAAGGTTTTGCGCAGGAATGCTTAATGCCTGTGTGCTCGCAGTGAGGGTGGGCGTAGCCACCTGGGTGTAACCGGGCAGAGCGATAACACCCAAGAGCAGACAGAGGATTGGTGTCCGCATTATACGTGGCACAGCGCGAATACCTGCTTTGCCCGGCTTACGGTGCAGCTTGTATTTGATCATTGATGAGTCCCTGAGAACTGATTTTTGGAAATGCGAACGAATCGCATTTACATATTGCTAGATAAGACGAATGATGCAGGGAAAGTCAGTAAAAAAAGTTTTGCTCGATTTAGGTGCCAGCAGGACAAAGTCCGCTGGCGTTACCCGGTCGTGCCTAATACAGCAGCGTCACCAGGGGTGTAATAGAGACCGTATCGAGTTCCAGGCTTGATGAAATAGTGGCTAACGCTTGCTCCGGTGTGCCCATTTGGAACACGCCGCTGACCTTGCGCGTGCCCATTGCTGCATCTGTGATAATGATGCGGCCTGCTCGATAGCGATTCAGGGTAGCGATCACTTCGGCAAGGGAGACATTATCAAAAGTCAGCCTATCCCTGCGCCAGCCGGTAGACCTATCCAGATTCACGTTGTGTATGGTGCCCAGGTGCTGCTTGGCGGAGCGCACCGCCTGGCCGGGGGCCAGCAGAGTGGATACAGATTGGTTGTCTCTGAGAAACACCCGTACCTGATGTTCGGTAACAATCACCTGCGCGCCGTCGTCCAGCGTTTCGACCGTAAACTCCGTACCCAAGGCCTGGGCGCTGACATCTACGGCGTCGACGACAAACGGGCGGGTTTCGTCGGCGTCTAAACGGCGAGGCATGAAATACCCCACACCGGACAGCAACTTGACTCGGCGTGTTTGCGCGTCGTAGTCGATCGTAATCGCACTGTGTGGGCCCAGTTCAATTCTGCTGCCGTCCTCCAGGGTCAACGTTCTGCGTTCACCGGGAGCCGTGCGATGGTCTGTTGATAACATGAGCAGCGGGTCTGCAAACCAGGTGCCCAGACCTATCACAACTAACGTCAGACAAGCAGCCATTGCGGGTACCCGGTGCCATAAGCTTGAGCTTAGTGCCTTTGCAAGCGTTGTTGGTTCCAGCGCCACAAATCGATCCGGGTTGATATCGTTCGCCAACGCTCCAGGTGCGGTGCGGAGCGCACCCATCTTTGCCCAAGCCAGCTGTGCCTCGTCAAAGGCAAGGCGATGCTCAATGTTTTGGTCAAGCCAGCGCTCAAGTTCGGCTCGCTCCGCCGAAGACAATGGCCCACCGCCGAGTTTTACCACCCAGTCGGCGGCAAGCGAATCAATCTGATCCTGTTGTTTGGCGGTGTCGTTCATAATGCTCTGCGTGGCTCACTCTTTAAGACGACTGACAGGCACGAACAGAGTAAAATTCGATCATTATTCCACATCGGGGCGTAATCTTTGCATCACGTGTTTGGTCGCGAGTGCTAGGTGTTTTTGTACTGAACTGAGCGAGATACCAAGCCGCTTTGACACATCGGCGTAGATTAACCCCTCAATTCGACACAGCACAAAAACCTTGCGCGTGCGTTCAGGTAGCTCCAGCAGTGCAGCACGGATTTTGTCCAGTTCATCGTGGCCGCTGACAATCTGCTCCGGCAGTGGTCTGTCATCTTTGATTTGTTCGATATCACTGTCGCTGACTGCATCTGTTGGCTTTCTTGTCTCTCTGCGCAAATAGTCAATGGCCAGATTGTTTGCGGTGCGATAAAGGTATGAACGCTGGTGCTTTATCGTGATGCTCGGGTTTTTCGCACGAAATTCTGCGAAACGCAGAAAAGTTTCCTGAGTGAGGTCTGCAGCCATGGCAAAATCGCCGCTCAGCTTTCTGTTCAGAAAAGCAGTCAGTTCTTGCTGATGCGCGACAAACAGGCTACTTAAATCTTCGCTCGCCATGGGAGTAGAGTTCGTTAAGCCTTCTTGCTGGATTGGGATTCGAAGCCGGCGGTAACAAATTCAATCACGGTTTTAATCGCTTCTTCGCGACCAAAGTTACTTTCGTGTGCAAACTTCGCTGCAGACATGGATGCACCCGATGCCATCAGCGCAATCATTGCTGACTTTTTGCGGCTGATGCCCAGACTTGCGGAGATTCTATTGATCAACAGCTTGCCCCGGTGCGTGGCGTTCTCAGTGCGCCGTTCTTCGATGGCGCTGGCAATTTCCGTTTCCGCAAGGAGCAGGTCGATCACGCTGTCTTCGTCACAACGGTCGTAGTTACTTTCGATGTAGATTCTGAGAATTTCGTCCAGCGACTCAGCACCGTCCAGAGAGTTGTTGAGCGCGTTGATGGAGCGTGTGAAATCTCGTTCCAGAAGTTGTTGCAGCAGTTCCAGGCGTGACGAAAAGTAATGGAACAGCAGGGGTTCGCTGACCCCGGCCTCAACAGCCAGCTTCTTCAGCGACAGCTGTTGCAGGCCGTTTTTCAGTATGGATTGTTTGGCCGCGTCCAGAATCTGATCCCGTCGGGCTTCCGGGGAGAGCCGGGTTCGCTTGGCTCCCGTTGTTCGAGTTGTGCGTGCTTTTTTGTTTTTTACGGCCATAGATTAGGGCACATGATTGCGGTTTCCAGGTGACACTATAGCGTGCCTGATCTGAACTTTGATGGTATTTGCGCTATTCTCATGCGGCCATTATTGTTGTTTAACTATAATAAGGCTACAATAAATTCACTCTTGTGGGGGGAATCTTATATTGGGGAAAGCAAGTTGAGTGTGGCGAGTCCGTTTACAGGCATCGACCACCAGGTATTTGTTGTTGCCGACATGGAACCGGCGATCGAGTTTTGGCAGTGCCAGCTGGGTGTTGCGCTGCAATACCGCACGCTCAGTGAAGAACACCATGTTGATCAGGCGTTTTTCCCGCTGCCTGACGGAACGTTCATCGAATTGCTGGCACCCACAGATACAACTTCCCCGGTGGCGCGCGTGATCGAAAACCAGGGCGAGGGTCTGTATGTGCTTGCCATGAAGGTCGCAGACCTGGTTAGCGCAACCGAAGTGCTGCGGGCCAGTGGCGCAGTGGTGAGCGGGGCAGGTACGGACCGGGTATTTGTACGCCCTGAACTACCGGGCGCACCCATGATCCAACTGTGGCCCGAAGATCGACCGCACCGGTGGCGAGATCG
>JBCCUW010000498.1:0-3350 GCA_039196385.1 Pseudomonadota bacterium | reverse complement strand
CGCGGGTATGAACGAAGAGCAGCTTACCCGCGCGGTTGAACCGTTTTACACCACTAAGCCTGAGCAGGGTAACGGGCTTGGTCTGAGCATGGTGTACGGCTTCAGTAAACAGCTCGGGGGTGATCTTGAAATAGACAGTGTGCGGGGCGAGGGCACGGTGGTGCGGGTCATTCTGCCGCTGGCCAACACTGCCCTTCACCAGCAGCCAGTGATAGAGTTAGCGGGTTAGCAACTTTAGTGTTGGTCCAATGTCGGGTGACAAATGTCGAGTGACAAACCTGCGCCGTTAGATGGCGCTCCCCAGGCAGGGATAAGAGATTTTGATCTGGCTAAAGACCTGGATGCGGTGAAACGAATCTGGCGGGAAGTCGGCTGGGTTGAAGAAGATGAAGAAGTACAGCAGCTGGACTATTTTTTTGCCTGCGGCAGCACGTTACTGGGCACCCTTGACGACGTACCGGAATGCAGTGTGCACATTGCCCCCGGAGACCTCTATCTGGGTGACACCGCGCTGCCGCTCTGTGCGGTCACTGCGGTTACCACCAGCCGCATCGCCCGCGGCCATGCGTTTGCCCAGCGCCTGACGGCAGCGCAACTGGCGCGCGGAGCTGGGCAAGGTGCGGCCGTTGCTGCACTGGGTATCTTCGATCAGGGGTTCTACGACAAACTGGGCTTCGGCACCAGCGCGTATGATCACAGCTTTATTCTGGATCCTGCGACACTGCGGATTGCGGAGCGCCCGCGGACACCGGTACGGCTGACTGCAGCAGACTACGCAGATGTTCATCAGGCCATGAGCGGACGCAACAAAGTCAATGGCTCAGTTGTGTTGCACCCGCCTGAACTCATGCGCGCGGAACTGGGCTTTGAGCAGAAGAGCTTTGGCTTAGGCTATCGGCAAGACGGGAGGCTAACGCACTTTGTCTGGCTGGCGCCAAAGGGTGAGCGCGGGCCGTATCGTGTTGTGATGCTGGGCTACGAGCGCACTGATCAGTTGCTTGAGCTGTTAGCGCTACTCAAATCGTTGGCTGATCAGGTGTATTCGGTCCAGATCATGGAGCCACCTGAAGTACAACTACAGGCTTTGCTTGACAGACCTTTCCGCAATGCGCAGTTAAGCGAAAAAGGTGAGCATGCCGCGGAGCACAAGAGTTTCGCCTGGTGGCAGTTGCGAATTCTGGACGTTGCCACCTGTGTCAGCGCGTTGCGCGGTTTACCGCAGTCGCTGACGCTGCAACTGGAAGTGACGGACCCGGTGTCAAAATGGCTGCCGGAAGACGCCCGCTGGCGTGGTATAGAGGGACAGTATGTGGTGCAGCTGGGTGACACCTGTACTGCAGAGGTCGGTTTTGACGCCCAGTTACCCCGACTGCAGTGTTCCGTCAATACGCTGACACGTTTGTTGTGGTGTGTTCGACCCGCCAGCAGTCTGGCAGTCACGGATGACCTGCGGGGTGCGCCGGAACTGTTGCAGCAACTGGATGCTATCTTACGCTTGTCGCCACCGGTGGCCGGGTGGGAATTCTGAGCACCGCAGATCGCAGCCAACTCGCGCGGCTGGGTTGGAAACCGGTTTTCCAGCAACAGCTGGCTGAACATGCGGCGCACCTCATCCCGCTGAGGGTGATTGCTGTGCAGCGCACCGGCCTCACGGTGACCCCCCTGGATGGCGAGGTGCAGGAAGTGGCCATGGGTGGCAAGTGGTTTACCCGGGCGGTTGAAGAGCGCCCCACAGTAGGGGATTGGGTACTGCTCGACCCGCACACCCAGGCGGTGGAACAAGTATTGGCGCGCACCAGCGAAATCAAGCGCATGAGTCCTGGTGGCGTTGGAGATCTGCAGATGATCGCCGCCAATATTGATACAGCCTTTGTGGTCACGTCGTGTAACAGCGATTTCAGCATTGCACGGATAGAGCGTTACCTTGCCGTGCTGCTGGAAGCCGCTATTCAACCCGTCGTGGTATTAACCAAGGTGGACCTGCTTGAGTCTCCCGATGACCTGGATACTTACCGGGATGCGTTGCGGGACATGGCTGCAGACGTGCCGGTGGAATGCGTCAACGCGCTGCAGCCGGAGACGCTGCTGGGTTTGGCGGCGTGGTGCCATGCTGGACAGACCATTGCACTGTTGGGGTCTTCCGGCGTCGGCAAGTCGACGCTGGTGAACAGCCTGGCAGGTGAACAACTGCAACCTACCCAGGCCATCCGGTCTGACGACGATAAGGGCCGTCACACCACCACCCACCGCTCGCTGCATCTGCTGCCGCAGGGGGGAGTGATTCTGGACAGCCCGGGCATGCGCGAGTTTCAGCTGGCGGATGCCCAGAGCGGGGTTAGCGAAGTATTTGCGGATATTGAAGACCTTGCCCGCCAGTGCCGTTTCAGCGATTGTGCCCATACGGGAGAGCCCGGTTGCGCGGTAGCGCAGGCTATTGCTGCGGGGACGCTGGAGGCCCGTCGCCTGGAAAGTTTCTTCAAACTGCAACGTGAAGCCGTGTACAGCAGCGAAACGGTAGCGCAACGCCATATCCGTGTGCGGCAGTTCAGCAAAAAGGTCAAAGCAGCTTCCACCCGTCGTAAGCAACGTTAACAGTATGGTGCAGTGCGCGCTCGACAGGCGTGCGTGAAGCGCCTAAAGTCCGCGTTCTTTTTGTTCAGTCGGAAAAAAACGTGGTTAACCTGCAAGCCCCTAAGCTGACCCTGCAGCCGGTCTCTGTAACCCGCAAAATGGCCGCTTCGTTACCTGGATTGCGCGATCTGGCGCAAAGCAAGGGACTGAAAATCCACCACCTGGGCGCTGGTTACCCGCACCCGGAAGTGACCGACCCCCGTGGCTTTCTGCAGCACCAGCAGCGTTACATTGATCACCTGATTGCGCAGGAAGGTTTGAACGACGCCACGGTTGTACCGGAGGTGCTGCGCGAAACCTACTCTTATACGGACACGTTGGGGCCAAAAACCACGCGCGATACCTTTGCCCGGGTGTACAGTCACGACTGGGGTATTACGATTGATCCGGAGCAGCTGATCCCGACTGTTGGCGCCACCGGCGGCATTAACCTTATCTGTTCGCTGTTCGAGCGTCCAGGAGCGCCGGTGGCGTACCTGTCCGACGCCCCCACTTACGCCGGTTTTACGGCGCGGGTCGGTTTGTGCCAGCACGCCACTATTTTCAGTGTCGACATGGATACGGAAGGTGCAAAACCAGACGAATTTCGCGCGCAGATCAGGCGTGCCCGGGATGAGGGTTATTTTGTTCCGTTCTACTATACCGTGCCGGATGGCCACAACCCGGAGGGGTTTTCGTTTTCCCAGGCGCGACGAGAAGCATTGCTCGAGGTGGCGGTT